>NZ_JAAHFV010000202.1:0-11554 GCF_010672755.1 Moorena sp. SIO1F2 | reverse complement strand
AGGGAACAGGGAACAGGGAACAGGGAACAGGTAACAGGGAACAGGGAACAGGGAACAGGGAACAGGGAGCAGGGAACAGGGAACAGGGAACAGGGAACAGGGAACCGAAAAAGTATGGATTTTAAGGCAATAGTTAATACGTCATATAAATAGATAAAAACCTATCACAAATATCTATGATAAATACTATAAATGTATTCATAAAACTTATTTAAAAAATAAGTAATTTTTATTGATGAATTTTTGCTCCATGGGCGACTTATTTTTATGGCTGCTTATTTTTTAAAAACTTAGGTTATTTGACTGGAAGAAGGTCTATTGCCCGATTGCTAACGCTTTGTTTCAAGAAAGAACATTATCCCACTGTCAATCCTTAGCTATAGACCTTAGACATACACAGTTTGGTTAATTGGTCGATTATTAATAGATATTAAGCAATAGAATGCGATGCTCGGTACGAGCCGCTACGCGATGAAGCGAACGCGCCCCGCGTGGCCAAAGGCCTCAGCTTCCGCTAAAAGCGAAGGCAAATCCCTTGGAACAAAACTAACCCTGACTATCAAGTAATCTTGACAAAAACGGAGATAATGCTTTGGTAGTGTTGCAGACTGGAAAACCTGTCCGGCTGTTCAACCCCACCGCAATCTAACCTAAGGTCAAAAAAGAAGAGTTTTATCGTAATTGATGCCAATTCCTGATACTATATCATCGGCTCAGTAATATAATTTAACCGATTAACCCGATATGTGGATTGACAAAAAGTTGATCAATTCCCATCTCTCCATCCTGCAATTTTCCTATCTTCCCATCCCTACTCAACCCAGTTTTACGATCACAGCAAGCAGTCAGCTAATATGCATTTAAATTTCCACCTCAAGTAGCGTGACCTACGGTCAATCGCGACCCTTGTGCAAAAGCCAGTCTACCATCTCCCGATCTCCCAGTCTCCCAATCTCCCCATCTCCCAATCTCCTGATCAGCCCCTATTCACAATTGAAATGTGTGACAGATTATTCTAGGGGTTATGCGATGAAGCTTCGCTTCCGCTAAAAGCGATGAAGCTTTGCTTCCGCTAAAAGCAAACGCATCTAGTCACTTTTCTCCCTGCAACAGAAAATTGCCAATATGAGGATACTGTGAAGCCATTGCCCACTATAATAAAGTCTTGTTAAAAGGCAACTCCTATAAAAATGGCAATTTGAGGCTCAATCCTGATTTAGATATGCAAACCGGGAATATTCCTTTGCTAAACCCAATAGCAAGCCATTATCCTGCCATTGGTTGCTAAATTGAGCAAGAGAAGTAGTTCTGCTAAGACTAAAATCAACTGTAAAATCTATGCCAACTTTTCGTTATATATTAGCTGTGGGTGTGGGGACGGCAATTGCCTTGAGCGGCATGGAATCCGGAGCCTCAGAAGATTTACCATCACTTACTAAGCCTCAGAGTAACTCAGTAGCTACACCTAACCAAGAATCCTTAACAGAAGCAGCCCCAAACCCAGAGGTAGGGAAGCTAGTGGTAGAAGTCATGGATAACACTACCCCAGCTTCCAATCAACCAGAGCAACAGGAGTCTATTCCCTCTGTAGATTCCTCACTCTCAGAAGCAGAATTAGTCCAAGAAGAATTAGTCCAAGAAATTATTGATCAAACCATCCTGCCTACTGACCAGCCAAAGCAGGAGGAGTCGATTCCTGCGGTGGCTGAACTAGCAGCGCCATTCGCCGAAGGCGACGCTTCGCGAACGGAATCCGTAGACGTTGGTGAGGATACGGTGGTTGAATCTGCCACAGGGGAAAACCCTGAATTAATGTCACAAACCTCTGGAAGCTCAGGAACCCCTGGAACCTCTGCGCCAGAGTTTCTTGATCCTGACCCCAATCCTTTATCATTTCCTACCCAAAGCCAGGAAGTCCAGATCGATATCACACAGCCCATTACCCTGCAACAGACCATAGAACTGGCAAAGCGTAATAATCAGGAATTACAGCAAGCGCAACTGACCTTGGAACGTAATCAGTTTGTTCTCCAAGAAGCCTTAAGTGCTTGGTATCCTAATTTGACAACAACTGCAGGAATTAACTATGCCGATAGTGCATCAGGACAGGTATCAGACGAGATAAGAGTCCAGCAAGGATTACTTCCAATCAATGAGCCGTCAGGAACTTTCAATGCAGCCCTAAGGTTAGATTATAACCTATACACTAGTGGGCAACGACCAGCACAAGTCCGGCTAGGGGAGGAACAGGTAAAGTTGCAGCAGCTGGAGGTAGAACGGCTTTCTGAAGAGATCAGACTTCAGGTCACCCTTGCCTATTACAATTTACAAGAGGCTGATGCTCGAGTTGAAATTTCCCAAGCGGCAGTCACTGAGTCTGCTCAGATTTTACGGGATACCGAGTTACTGGAACAAGCTGGCTTAGGCACCCGATTTGAGGTCTTGCAACAGCAGGTTGAGCTAGCCAATGACTCTCAAGGGTTGACCAATGCTCTGAGTGACCAACGTATTGCCCGACGTCAGCTGGCGGAGTTATTAAACTTATCTCAATCCGCAGAAATTACGGCAGCCGATCCCATCGAAATTGCTGGAAGTTGGGATTTATCTCTAGAACAGAGCCTGATCCTGTCTTATAAAAACCGATCTGAGTTGGAACAGCAACTGGTGCAACGAAAGATCAACAAGGAACAGCGCACCATTGCTCTGGCTGCGGTCAGACCCCAGGTGAGTGTATTTGGTCAAATCGACCTATTTGATAACTTCAATGATACTGTTACCATGGGTGATGGTTACTCGGTAGGGGCAACATTGCAGTGGAATTTCTTTGATGGGGGAGCAGCAATGGCTAGAGCCAGGCAGGAAGATATTGATATTGCCTTAGCTGAAAGCAGTTTTGCTGACCAACGGGATGAAATACGCTTTGAGATCGAACAAGCTTATTCTCAATTAAACTCCAATGAAGAGAGTATTGAAACGGCATCCTTTGCCCTAGAAGTAGCAGAAGAGAGCCTCCGGCTAGCTCGGTTAAGATTTCAGGCAGGGGTTGGTACCCAAACCGACGTAATTAACCAGCAAACCGCCCTTACCCGGGCTAGGATTAACCAACTTACTGCAATTCTGGGCTACAACCGCGCTCTGGCCAACTTGCAACGGGCAGTGAGTAATCTACCAGACAGTAAAGTTAGTGATATTCCGTAGTATTCGATCTTAATTGAATTAAGGGGTAAACTAGACTTGTCCCAATTAGGCACTAAGTATTAGATACTAAGTATTAGATCTTAGGTATTAGACACTAGGTATTAGACCCTAGGTATTAGACCCTAGGTATCAGACGTTAAGGACTAACTTCTAATATCCAATAGGATTAACCTTGCCCTAACTCGCAAAACTAAATTGACAGAATACCTGCTCTGCTTTAGAGTTAATGGTTTATGGCAAACTTAGCCATGAACCATTAACCAGGGATGCTTATTTTTTTAACATTCCTTAATAAAATAGAAATACTATCAGAAAATAAGATCAGACTTGGGACAAATCATGGCTAATATCAAATTTGTCAAGGAAGACCAAGAAGTCATTGCTGCCAATGGAGCGAACTTACGAGAGAAAATGCTGCAAAATCGCATAGATCTCTACACGTTTCGGGGCAAGCTGGTCAATTGTGGCGGTTATGGTCAATGTGGTACCTGTATTGTGGAAATTGTGGCAGGCATAGAAAATCTATCCCCTAGAACTGAGGTAGAAAATCGGAAACTCAAGAAAAAGCCTGATACTTACCGATTAGCCTGTCAAGTCTTGGTGAATGGACCGGTGAGTGTGAAAACTAAACCAACCCTTAAGACCAAATCCCCATCTGCTGCCATCTAAGGATAACAAGGGATTTTAAGGGCTAGCTGGCGAGGGATTTTAACCTGAATTCCCCCTCCTTGTATAGATGCTTACATAGGGTTTATAGCATTTATCAATCGTTCTGGGTTTGTTTCCGTAGCGTAGTCCATTCCCGTAGCGTGGCCCAAAGGGCAGGGAGTAGGGAGTAGGGAGTAGGGAATAAAGCTAAGACAATGGAATGTATCTCACCAGGATTTTCAACCCGCTTATCTACCATGAGCCAAATTTCCTCCTGCCAGGCTTATATTTCAATCTTCTATTTCGATTCGCCGAAGGCGACGCTTCGCGAACAGCCGTGTTAATGGTATCCTATAGCTGGTGGGTTAAAAACGATTTAGAGGAACTAATAATCATGCAAGTTAACGATCTAGGGTTTGTTGCCAGCATTTTGTTTGTGCTGGTGCCTGCGGTTTTCCTGCTAATTCTTTATATCCAAACCGCGAGCCGTGAAGGCTCAGGAAACTAGTTAGCTGATCTGGTGATAATCCCCACGCCTGTACCAAACGCGCAAGCATAGCCCCTTAGGCAAAGGTCAGCGTGGGATTCTTTCCAACATGACACTCCAACTCATTTTTTTTATAACGTTGTATGATTTTGTCTAATTGATTAGACGTAAAAAATCTAATTTAATAACGGTGAAGTTCACTTCTCCCGCCACTAAAGTAGGCGGGATTGTAAGTGATGGTTACCGGATTTACGAGTTTCTCTCCCACGACTAAAGTGCGTGGAAGCTACAGTAAGTGGAAGTTGAAGTAATTAGTCATTAACCGTTTGTCATTAAGCGTTTATCATGAACCCTTTTTAAGCAACTTGTAACCTACAAGAGGTTTACTGGCAATACTAATGACTAATGACTAATGGCTAATGGCTAATAACTAACTGCTTACTGCTTCAAGTAGTTGTGCGTGATAACAACACTGGGCAATTGGCCTTGACTCTGACGTAGTCTGATAAAGAATTCCCCAGTAATCGATCTAAATCTACTAAACTCTTAGCGATAGAAGGGCGACGGTCAGGAGAACCGAGAATCAGCAAGTCGATGTTATTGTCCTCTGCTAACTCGCAGATTCCTGGTCCGGGCTTACCGCCACTTAGAACACAACGGTAAGAAACACCAAGCCTTTTGGCTTTTGCTGCTGCTTCTGACAGAACTGGGTCTGCTTCAGCATTGGTCATCACTTGATCAGGTTTGGCTTCGGGGATGACACGAGCAAGATATAGTTGAACATTCTTCATGTCTCGCACTAGGGATAGAGCCAACTCGAAGGAATTTTGAGCAGCATCAGATTTATCCATTGCGACCATAATCCGTCTGATTTGTTTGACGTAGACATCGTCTTTGACCAACAACATCGGGCGGGAGGACAATTGGAACACATATTGGCTAACGGAGTTTTCCAAAATCGCTTCTAGGCGAGTTAGTCCTCTCGAACCCATAATAATCAGGTCGGTTTCTTCTTCGTCTGCCACTTGGGTAACGATATTTTTAGGGTCTCCCTGTTTCAGTCTGGGCGTGATTTTGCTGGGGTCAACCTTTAAAGACTTGACCGCATCTGCTAAAATTTTACCCCCCTCTTCTAACTTAGCTGACATGGCTTCAGCTGTGACTTGAGGAGGCACAACATGTAGAACTGTGACCGATGCCTGTTGTATGGCAGGAATTTCGGCCAACATGTTGAACATTTCTTCACACAGTCCCCGACCAGCTACAGATATTAAAATTTTTCTTATCATTGGGCAATTATTGGTGAGTTACTAACTTATGCTTGGTTACTGACTATTGAGATTAAAAATTGAGTTGCAAAATTGAGTTGCAAAATTTAACAATTAACCATTCAAAATGTTTGGTAAATTGTCTGGCACTTACTTGAAACTCAACTCAATGGTATTAAGCTGTGATACATCTAATTGGCACAGCCCGACTCATGATTTTCTGTTAATTGTTAACCACCAACAGTTAACGAACAGAAATCAATTTTAGATATGCCAGTTAAATTCCCAGCAACCCGTGACCTCAGATAGTTGTCCGGTAGGGGTTGAGGGTTGGACTTTCCCTGGTATATACTCACCAGGATACTGATAATAGGGCTAGAAAATTTTGAAAATTTATTAACGGCGGTGAGAAGACAGCACTCCTTGATGAGTCATGACTCTCACGCCTAGCTTCAGTATTAGCTTCAGATCTATTAAGCTAGGTAAGTAGCTTGGAGACCCGAAAGTCGTCAGAGGTGTTAGGGCAACAGGGTGTATAGCGCGTTGTCTTCGTGATACCTAACCCACCGGAACCATGGTAAAAATAAGCGATACGCCGTCATCGCCCGGTGGGGAGGAGTAAACCTAGTCTTCGTCTTCTTCTTCCTGTGTTGGATAAACAAAGCTAGAACGCCCACTCAGGACTGCTTTACCGAGAGAGAGGGCTTTTTGTGCTTCCAGATGCGCTTTGCGCTTCCAGTTAGCTTTACGTTTATCCCGTTTTGATTTTGAGGTTTTCTTCTTAGGAACAGCCATAAGTGTAAATTATTTAAATTGTTAGACAGCTTTTCTATCTTATTTCATTGTCTTGTATCTCGGTCTTCTATCTGGTTGTTGGCTGGTGGTGGCTCAGGAGCCTGGTTGTTGGCTGGTGGTGGCTCAGGAGCCTGGTTGTTGGCTGGTGGTGGCTCAGGAGCCTGGTTGTTTGCTGGCGGTGACTCAGGAGCCTGGTTGTTGGCTGGTGGTGGCTCAGGAGCCTGGTTGTTGGCTGGTGGTGGCTCAGGAGCCTGGTTGTTGGCTGGTTCCAGGGACTGTGGCTGACTTTGAGGGGAAAAATCAGGTTCCTCAACTCGCAGTAGGAACTGGGTATTGGGAAAGTAAGTTGCCCAATACTTGGCATCCGGTCGTCTTTTCCAGGATGGACGGCTGACTTCTAACAACAAGACTGGGGCGATTTCTCCTTGATTTTGTCCTAGAATAGTAATCGCTACCTTTGTAGTCAATATGTCACTATCGAAGCTGCGTTGAGCTGCTGCTCTAGCAACTACTTCAGCACGCCGCATAAAGCCTTGGTAAGTTTCGTCAGGCTCACGATTGAGGGTAACATTAATACGAGCTGTCTTGGCTTCCGCGCTTTGGGGAACAATGGCAACTGTAGTCAGCCAACTAACCCCTACTAAGCCGGGCAATACCAATAGCCGGATTAATTTGGACAACATACTATTATATCCTCTGATTACGCCAAAAAAGGAAAAGATTCATGATGAAGGAAAATCTTGACAGAAACTAGATTTACAAAAACTACTTCAAGAGCCTTGAAAGGTGGACTAGGTTCGATAGTGTTATAATTAATTAATTAATAAAGTTAAGCCGTTAGGTTAAGCTTAACAGGGTTGGATTAGAATTTAAGTGTAAGGGTAAACTACAGCAATAGTAATAAAATTAGGCATATATAGGCATAAAATCTACTAGTTTCAGCCACTAGGGTATGGGGTAAATGGCAAATTACGCTGGTATAGCAATTGGCATCAACCGCTATCAGTTCTTACAACCTCTAAACTATGGTCAAGCAGACGCTCAAAGACTACAAGGGTTTTTTGTAGACCAAGCTCATCTGCAACCCACTGAGTTTCTTTTATTAACTGATACTTCACCACCGATTGATGATTTTTTAACCTACCCCAACCGAGAAAATATTTTAAGATGCCTCGACAGGATTCGCCAGAGTCCAGGTTCTCCAGAAAGTTGGCGTTGGTTCTTGTTCAGTGGCTGTGGGGTCAGTTGGGATAAAGTTGACTACCTCATGCCGATTGATGGCAATCCAGATGATATTCCAGGAACAGGTATACCAATAGAATGCCTGTTTTCTTCTCTCAAGACTATGGGGGGCAATAAAATCCTGGTATTGTTAGACATAAACCGCTCACCGGGAATGCCATCTGGTGAACCAGTTGGTGCTGAAACAGTGGAATTAGCCTACAAAATGGATATTTCCCTGATACTTTCTAGTCAACTCAACCAGTTTTCTCACGAAGCGGCGGCTCTAGGGAATGGCTTATTCACCTCAGCACTTCTAGAAGCACTGGGTTACTATCATACTGAGATTACCCTTGAAAATCTTGACGAGTATCTCAGGGAGCGGCTACCGGAGTTGAGCCAACACCATTGGCGACCAGTTCAGATTCCTCTGACGGTAATTCCTTTACAGGAGTATCGACAACAACAAATTTGGCCTGAAGGGGCAAGCTCACCACCAGAAAATCAATGGGCTAACCCAAGCACTGACTCAGAAGCTACC
This sequence comes from Moorena sp. SIO1F2, assembly GCF_010672755.1. Taxonomy (NCBI): domain Bacteria; kingdom Bacillati; phylum Cyanobacteriota; class Cyanophyceae; order Coleofasciculales; family Coleofasciculaceae; genus Moorena; species Moorena sp. SIO1F2. The sequence goes on along the minus strand of NZ_JAAHFV010000202.1, from coordinate 3,396 downwards.
AAGGTAGTTCTTTCTAAAGATGAGAAGAATCTTGAGAGTGAATTTGCCAAAAAACCTTTATCGGTGGTAAAGCTTAATCAAAATAGGTCTTTACCCACTAACACTGATAGCTCAAAGCAGGAGTCATCTAACTCAGTAGCTTTAGTTTCTTATTCAGACAGCCAGCCTCAAACTGATACAGAAGAGTTATCGTCATGGCGAGAATGGTTGTTTTGGGGTAGTGGTATAGCTTTGTTGTTAGGACTAGTGAGCTTAACTGTTGTCCGTAACCAGGAAGGCTTGATTAGTCAGCAGGTAATACAAAACAGGAACAATACCACATTAACTACCAAATTACCAGAGACTACCAAGGTCAGTAACTCCCCAGTAACATTACCTGCAGGGTCAACATCCCAGGCAACTCCAGCTCCCTTGCCAAATTCCAAGAGTAAATCCCTGGAAACTAAAGCACAGAAATCGCGGGAACCGAGTGGGATTAAGGCGAATCAAGCAGCTTTGGACGAGGCAAGACAGTTAGTTGAACCGAAGCAGGCATCTGTGTATAGTGATGCGATCGCAATTGCCCGTCAGGTGAAACCTGGGGATCCTCTTTATGATCAGACACAACAATATATCACTAGTTGGAGTCATTCAATTCTGGCTCTAGCCAACAAACGGGCAAAAAAAAGTGATTTTGAAGGAGCGATAGCAGCTGCCCAACTAGTTCCTAAAGATAACCCTTCTGTTTATGCTTTGGCTAACAATGCTATTAAACAGTGGCAGATTCTATCCCAACAGAAGTCGCAGAATCAACAGATTATCCAAACAGCCATCAAACAAGTGCAACGTAATCAAGCATCTAGTTATAATCGTGCGATCGCAACCCTCCGTAAGATTCCACCGGGTCAACCTAAGTATGCCACAGCACAAGCGTTAATTGCTCAAGCTAGCGATAAGATTTATCTGATTGCTAAGTCCCGTGCATCGCGAGGCAAGTTTCTTTCAGCGATTAACACAGCAAAATTAGTCCCAAAAGATACCCCTTACTATGAGGCGGCCCAAGAAGCGATCGCTAGATGGCAGCAAGGTAGACCTTGATAGTCATTTGGGTTGAAGGTTTAAGGTTGGTTGAAGGTTTAAGGTTGGTTGAAGGTTTAAGGTTGGTTGAAGGTTTAAGGTTGGTTGAAGGTTACAGGTTGAAGGTTACAGGTTGAAGGTTACAGGTTGAAGGTTACAGGTTGAACGCGCACGGGTGGCCGAAAGGCCAAGGTTGTTCGCCTTTGGCGTTCCCGTAGGGTAGGTTGAAGGTTACAGCTTGCCAGTTATAGGTTGCCAATTATACATCCGGCTTTGAGTTGTTAAGGCTCTAATGTTCAACCTACCCTACACCGGACCCCTAGGGCGAACAACCTAATCACCTTCAACCAACTAACCTTCAACCTAATCACCTTCAACCTTCAACCTTCAACCTTCAACCTTCAACCTTCAACCTTCAACCTTCAACCTTCAACCTTCAACCTTCAACCTTCAACCTTCAACCTTGGCCTATTGGCCACGCGTGCGCGTTCAACCTTCAACCAACTAACCTTATAACTGTAAAAAGTTACTTTCTGGTATAATCTTAAATAACTAAGCCAGAGCGGAGGGCACGGACAGCTGCTTGGGTACGGTCATCTGCACAGAGTTTATTCAAGATATTTCGGACATGAGTTTTGACAGTTCCCACAGTGATATATAACCTTTCGGCAATCACAGCATTGCTGCAACCTTCTACAATCAACTGCAAAACCTCTAATTCCCTTTCCGTTAAAGGATAAGCTTCAATCATTTGATTGTATTCATTGGGAGCAGCATGGATAGCTATCGTTTCACTAGCTTCAGTAGGCTGAGTGTCTTTGCTTGGTTTGATCTGCTCAAGTACAATCCTGGCAATGGCTGGATCAATCCAAGCATTACCTTCATAGGTCACTTTCAGAGCTTCTAGCAATTGATCAAAGGTGATATTTTTCATGCAGTAAGAGTCGGCACCAGCGGCGAAAGCGGCTAGTACGGCTTCTTCATCATCCTGCAAGGTCAGTACCATAATTTTGGTGGGAAAATCATCCTGTTTAGAATCATCCTGTTTTGCTTGAAACTCTTTGAATTGTCTAGTTAATTCAGTTCCATCCATGTCAGGAAGACCAATATCGACAATCCCGATATCTGGTCTAGATTCCGCGAGTAACTTTAGTCCTTCAGTGGCATTGGCCGCTTCGCCCACCAATTCAATTTCACCACTTTGTTGGAGGGCTGTTCGCAGACCCATCCGAGTCAGATCATGGTCTTCAATGAGAGCCACACGAATTTTACCCATCATTAACGTCTAGGGGGGTGAGATTTATAGTTTATTGATTTTTAGAGTAAATTTGTAAAGTTTTGGTAAAAATCATCATGATCTCCACCTATTGGTAGTTGTAGATATTTATGACTTTGGGATAGAGTTTCCAAAAGACCATCTCTTGGCAACGATCACTTAAAGTGAGCTGGAATGAAAGCATTTGTCAAAAACGATTACGCTATCAGATATAAAGTTATTGAGAATTTACAGGAGGTGCGACCCGTGGCGAATTTAATTCGCCAAGTAAGAGCGCACCTATGGGTAGTTACTTATTATAATCTTTACACTCTATGAGTATAAGGGGTTAGTCGTGCCAAAACTAATTGTCATAGGGGTTGGCAGGATTTCCCATTCCAACGGTTAGAGGAGATTCTCAACAGGATTGACATCCGATCGGCTTATTGAGTAACTAAGGTAGTCTCACCAGAACGAAATGACCAATTCCGATAAATCCTACTCTTTATGCTCATCTGCGGATCGTCCCATGCTCCCTCATCCAACAGCAGGATACAATAGGGAGTAAAACCCCCTAAAAAATCTATCTAAGGGAGTTTGTTTCTCAGGAAATACCACTGGAAAATTAGCATGGGTTCATTCCCTAGATGGGTGAGATTACTAATCAAGGGAGTTTTTATACAAGTATACTCATACCTAGTCGATTCTCATCGATTTGGCAAATGTTTCGGTGATACTACACAACCGTGGGATGTCCTGTACCTAGTCAGATCGGTATTTTTACTGAAGCTCTCCTACTAGTACCGAGGTAAGGTAGAAGCCTACAATCTAAAGCGACGTGGAGAGATTGTAAAGTCCGTAAGGTTGACTAAATTTGAGCAATACTTCAACTTAAACAATAGAGTCTGCTCAATATAATTCCTTAGCCTCCTCAGGTGTCGGTTGTCAGTCAAGCCAGCAAAAAACTTTCTAATATCCAAAAATTTATGATATCCGAAGTCAGTTTATACTTTAAAATACAAATTGGTTTCATGGAGAAGGTTTCCATGAACCGAAATTCGGCTAATAGAAAATTTCGGTTCATG
>NZ_JAAHFV010000201.1:0-11616 GCF_010672755.1 Moorena sp. SIO1F2 | reverse complement strand
TCAACAGTAAATAAAAATAATCGTAGGGTGGGCAGTGCGTAATATAAATTTCCAAGCCTGTAGTAGCTTTGATAAGCACTGCCCACCCTACATCAACTACTCCCTACTCCCTACTCCCTACTCCCTTACGATCAAAATTGCTCAGGATCAATATTAATATAGATATCCTTCAACTCAGAATAGACATCCAAGGCTTCTGTGCCTGGTTCACGGGTACCATTACCGGATTGCTTGAGTCCACCAAAGGGCATATGGGGTTCACTGCCATAGGTACCCGCATTCACTACAGCTACGCCAGTTTGGACTTTTTCACAAAACCGTACTGCACGGTGGATGTTGCGAGTGTGAATCGAAGCAGTTAAGCCATAGGGAGAATCGTTGGCAAGAGCAAGAGCTTCCTTAAAGTCTTTGACCCGATAGAGACTAGCAATCGGACCAAATAATTCACATTGAGAAATTTCTGCGTGGGGGTCTACATTCTCTAGCAGGGTCGGTGCCATATAGAAACCAGTAGCATGGTCAGGGTCCTTTAAGCGATCGCCTCCCACCAACACCGTTGCTCCTGCTTGCTGTGCCTGTTTCACCGCTGCAATCATGTTAGTCAACTGTTGCTCATTAATCACTGGACCAAGGTCATCCTGATCAGTCGGACCTAATTTTAATTCCTTAGTTTTCTCTACTAATTGGTCACGGAATTGATCATAAATGCTGTCAAAGACAATAATCCGACTAGCAGAAGCACAACGTTGACCAGCATTACTGAACACTGAGAGTAAGGTCCACTTGATGGCATTGTTCAAATCCGCATCATCACACACAACCAAGGGATTCTTACCCCCCAATTCCAGGGATACCCTGCCAAAGCGTTCCCCAGCTACCCGTTGCACAATTCGTCCTACTTCTGTGGACCCGGTAAAGCTAACCACAGCGACATCATTATGAGCAACCAAGGGAGCGCCCGCTTCTTCACCATATCCCTGAATAATATTGAGTACACCAGGGGGTAACCCAGCCTCTTGAGCAATTTGTCCAACTATCCAAGCCGTGGCGGGAGTGTCTTCTGCTACTTTTAATACAGCGCTATTGCCACAAACCAGTGCTGGAAAGATTTTCCAGGCTACATTAGCAATGGGAGTATTGGCCGCAATAATTAATCCAGCGACTCCCAGAGGTTGACGCACAGTCATGGCATATTTATTAACCACACCGCTGGTAGTGGTGCGACCATACAACCGTTGTCCTTCACTAGCGTAGAATAATCCTAATGCGATCGCACCGCCAGTTTCTCCATAAGCTGAACCATAGGACTTACCGGTTTCTGCTGCTACTATCTTGGCAATCTCCTCCTGACGGGCTTTCATCCCCAGGACAATCTCGTGTAAGATAGCACCCCGTTGTACCGGGGGAGTATCAGCCCAAGCCGGTTGAGCCTGTTTAGCTGACCTTACCGCTTGCTCAATATCTGCTGCTCTTGAGCGAGCCACCTGACATAGCACTTGACCATTAGTGGGGTCTAGCTTATCAAACCATTCTCCTGTGACTGCTGCTACTTGTTGACCATCAATCCAGTTCAAGACTTGGCTCGGTAAATAGTCTTGTGCCATTATTTTTTACCCCTTGAGGGAACAGGGAGTAGGGAACCAGTCTAATCTACCACACGGTAAAACCGCCATCGACTCGGAGTTCGATACCTGTGACATAGGCAGAGGCATCGGATGCCAGAAACACTAATGGGCCAAGTAAATCCTCAAACTCGGCCATCCGTCCTAGAGGAACGCGATCGCAAAATTGACCTTTGAATTCCTCATCCTGTCCACCCAATACTCCTCCCGGAGAAAGGGCATTAACCCGGACACCAAAGGGTCCCCAGTGGGTAGCAAAGTACCGGGTTAAATTCACCAGTGCTGCCTTCGATGCCCCATAGGCAGGGGGTTTCAAAAAAGGAGGGTCGCACTCCAGATGCTCATAAAACCGGGCATCGGGAGATACGCTCCCATACAACGAACCGATATTAATGATTGAACCTCGTCTAGCTTCCACCATCGGGCTACCGAAGACTTGGGTCACCTGGAATGCTCCCAAGACATTCACCTCAAACACCTTGCGGCAAATCTCTAGGGGGATCTCGTCCAAGCTATAGGTTTTCACTGGACCAGGAGGTTGGTCAATCCCAGCATTGTTGACAATCACGGCAGGAATGCCCATGTCAGTCAGGATGCGATCGCGGATTGCGGTCATGGCAGTGCGATCGCATATATCACCCCGCTCCAAACACAAACGAGTCTTGGGATAATGCCCTTGAAGTGTCTCAAAGGAGCTTGGCACCTGAGCCAATGGTAGGTCTATCCCCACAACCGTTGCGCCAGCATCCAGTAATGCCCGACTCCACACCGGTCCAAGTTTACCTAAGACTCCAGTCACAATAGCGATTTTGCCAGAGAGGTCAAAATAGTTCACAAAGCCAACAACACCCTACACAGCAACCTGTTCAACATTTTCCACCAACCCAGCCAACGTAATCGACTCATCCACCCTTAGGGGTTTGGTTAAGACTTTACCAATCACATTGTCCAATTCATAGGGGGGTAAACCATCCCCTGGGGATTTCATCGCGATATCCTCTGGCCTTAAAACATGTCCTGCAGGTAAATTATCCGCAGCCACCAGTTTTTTCCCCATCTTGAAGTAAGCAGGACGTTCATTCAGGTGTACTTTCTTCACCCCATCCCCAAAGGCTTGGCGAGTGCGTCTGAGGTCTCTTACCATCTTGCGCAACCCTGTCGGTTCTAACGAGAAAGCATGGTCTGTTCCTTTCATCGCCCGGTTCAGGGTAAAGTGTTTCTCAATCACACGAGCCCCGAGAACATAAGCCGCCACTGCCATAGCGATACCGTTATCATGGCTAGATAGACCAATCACAATATCACCGAACAGTTCCCGATAAGTTTCGATCACCTTCAGGTCAAGTTCTTCAAAGTCCGCTGGATAGCTTGCCGTACATTGGAGGATACACAACTGGGGATTAATCGGCATGATCGCATCGTAAACCCGTTGCACATCTTCTAAAGTAGCTGCACCGGTGCTAACGATCATCGGCTTCTGGAATTGGGCAACATGTTTAATTAGGGACAAGCTCTTAAGGTCTCCAGAAGCGATCTTATAGGCTGGCATATCCAACTCACCCAAAAAGTCCGCACTCGGAATATCAAAAGCAGTAGAGAAAAACGTAATCCCTACTTCTTCAGCATACTTTTTCAGTTCCTGATATTCGTAAGCACCAAATTCTAGAAACTCCCGATGCTCACCGTAGGTCAAACCAAAACTATTTTCATGGTCATAAGGTCTGTCAAAAGCAGCTTTAGTGTAAAGCGTACGATTGTCTCGTTTTTGTAACTTTACCGCATTCGCTCCGCATTCCTTAGCAATCCGGAACATTTCTTTACACTTTTCCAAGCTACCTTGATGGTTATTCCCAATTTCAGCAATTACAAAGCAATCGCTATCATCATTAATTTCAAAGCCATTAATAGTCAGTCTTCGGGACATTTTACACTCCTACAACCAATAAATTCCTATCGGTTTTTCACCACTGTCCAATGGTTTACCATTAATTAGCTAGGATTTCAATACGTATTTATCTTTTTCTCAGCATTTAGCCGTCAGCCGTCAGCCGTCAGCCTTTAGCTGATAACTGATAGCACCTCAAGTAGCGTGGCACAGGCTTCTAGCCTGTGATTTAGTGCATTAGCTGATAACTGTTCGCGTAGCGTGCGCGTAGCGCTTAAGCTGATAGCTGATAGCTTACCGCTGATAGCTTACCGCTGATAGCTTACCGCTGATAGCTATCAGGATAACGGCTCGACTTGAAATGATCTCGGTCGTAGATATCCTGGACAATGTTGAATTAAGTGATAACTTTTACCTTGAGTAGTCATCGGATCAGTGATACTAATATACCGACTGGTCATGATATTGTGCCAATCCCGAGGGATGAGATTCCAGAAGATCGGTTGGTCTGAATTGTAGTGTTGATCAAACCCGATACCTTTACGAAACAATGCCCAAAGATACTTTTTCAGTTGCCATAACCAACCTGCTTTAGCATACTTTGAGTACCGTTCCGCATAAAGGGCTTTATACTGCTTTTGCCTCTCCATCATTTGGGCATATTCTGGAGAATTAGGATCCGAACTCCAATTCCGGTAATGATGAATAGCAATTTTTTTAGTATAAACGATATCATGCCCTGAAAATAAAACTTTCGTGGTCAAATCCGGATCAATCCCATAATCTCGAAATACTTCACAGAATCCACCCACCTGTTTTAATACTGAAGTTCTCAGCACACCTTGGTTAACATTTAATACACCAACTACTGAAACACCACCGATGTAAGGGGCACTCACGAAGGGGCCTTGTTTATCCCTTACTTTCAGAGCTACCATCCCGATCTTCGGCTTTTCCTCAAGTATTTTTACCGCCGTATCTAGACCCTGGTTAACGATTACATTATCATCACTGACCCAACACACATAGGGAGTATCTACCAGTCTGAACACATCATTATAGGCTTTAGCTTGACCAAGCTTTTCGCCCACCAAAACCGGAATCACCTGTGGATTTTCCGATGCGATCGCATTTAAGTACTCAATAGTGCCATCATCAGACCCCGCATCAGTTACATAAATTTTTGTAGGGGTTGATGTTTGTTCAAGAATACTAGTAATACATTGCTTCAGAAGACTCAATCGATTATAGGTACCAACAACAACAGAAAGTTTCATGGTTCCTTCACTCCTCACCTTCACTCTTAAAAATTAACGTAAGCATTCAGCTATCAGCATTCAGCGGTCAGTGGTCAGTGGTCAGTTGTGGCACAGGCTTCCAGCCTGTGACCTAACCCATAAGCTTATAGCTGATAACTGATAACTGCTAACTGATAGCTGATAGCTGATAGCTGATAACTGATAACTGATAGCTGATAGCTGATAGCTGATAGCTGATAACTGATAGCTTAAACAACCCTAACGGACATACAAACAATGGCAGAATAATGGCTGTCCAGACTTTATAGAATTAATTTGATTTTTAATTCCCGCAAATCGGTAACCTAACTCTACCAAACAGTCATGTACCTCTTCAAACAATGGTTGTTCCTTATACAGGGGAACAAATGACATTTCTACCAGAACACATCGCCCTAGGGAAAATAGCTTTTTTCCTCCCTTAATCACTTTATCTTCAACCCCTTGGACATCAATTTTTATAAAAACATCTCTCTCCAATTGATCAGACTCTAATTCTGACTGTAATAGGTCATCCAGGGGGCAAACCTTTACTTTAATTTCACTTTCTCCTGATGTCTGTGGAAATTCCTTCTTACATAGTTCGCTTATGCGTAACATCGAAGAAGCTGGCCCGTATGAATTCTCATAGAATAACTCTTCTCCTTCATAATCCGACAAAGCCACATTAAAAATTTTTAGATTAGGAATCTTAGCCGCTTTTCCTTCTAAGTCTGATAGATAAGATGGCAATGGTTCAAATACATAGGTCTGTTTAGCATTGAAGTAACAGGCTAAAAATTCTGCAAAATCCCCATTATTTGCTCCAATATCAATCACCGTCTTAATCGAATAGGTTTCACGAACCCATCGCCATATATCCCGTCCTGGGTCCGGACTCGCTTCCACAATTTGTTTGTAGTCTGAAAGCCTTAGCAACTTTAAATTCATGGACGCTAACAGACGATTTACCAACCGGCTAATTTCCTGTTTCACCGAAGCCATTTATTTATTTATTTACTCCTCGACAACTTAATAAACTAAGTTCATAAACTGGTCTGCTGTTCTAGTTTTGTCCTCATAGAACCTAGTTACTCGTCTCCGGAGATCCCGCTTATATCGATGATAATAAATTCCTTCCCATCGCTGCAAGTAAGCCTCTCGGTCATGGTCTAAAACAGCATTGTTAGTCTGGCGAACCGCTTCATTGCGATCATAATAATGTTCAACATAAGCCCCTGGACAATCTACAATCTCATAATTAAGCTCCCACATCTTTAAACAGAGATCCCCATCAGCTTTATAAAAGATATATCGCTCTTCATCCGCCCAGTCAACTGCTGCTAGCGCTTCTTTTAAGTACATACCATGATTAACAAACAGCTTGCCACCAAGGGTATGTTGTACATAGTATTCTTTATCCTCTGGCCAATTCCGAAAATAGAAAGCTACTCCCCCTATTTTGAGGCCAGCTTTTTCCACCTCTTCAAACTTATCCAGCCCTAAATTAACCGCATTTGGTAATAGCAGACAATCATCACTGATCATCAAAATATATTTCCCTTTAGCTGATTTAAAGCCAAGATTCATAAAATACCCCCAACTGCGACGCTTGAGAGGCTTCCCTTGGAATTCCCCTCGGTTATGTTGGATGATAGTAATAATATCTTTCTGCTGAATTAGCCATTCTAAAGAGCCATCCGTTGACCCCCCGTCAATCACAATGATTTCATAGGGAACGCGAATCTGATTATCTCGAACACTTTGAATCGCTTTTTCCAGTAAAGGTCTACGGTTATAACTCCCTATCACCACCGAGACCATGCACGTTTTGTCAGAGCTAATTACCGGTTTAGCTAAAGACTTTAATATCTTCAAACGACTCAATTGTCCTGGATTAGCTAGTCCTGGATTAGCTAGTTGGGTAGGATACTGAGTCAATGAGCTGTGATAAAACTTTTTGACTTGACGAAAAGGCTTAGCCAGAATTTTGATATAGTTCATAAGGCACTCCTGAACACACCTGTATGGAGCCATCACCAAGCTATTGAGCTTAACCTGATTTGGCCGTTATAGTGTCACCCTCGGGGATAATGATATCAAACTATCCCATTTTTTATGTTATAATAGTAAATCCCTATGGATAGATAAATCTAAAAATTTTTAGATTATCAAAGGGAGCAGGAAGCAGTGCGTAGGGTGCGTTAGGGGCGCGCCTTGCCATCATATTCAACGTCGTAGCCAGTAGCCCCGTAACGCACCACCAAAAGGCTCGCCCTGATTTTCCGCCTCTTCGCGCCTGGTTGGGATAGTCCGTCCGGAAATTGATCACGGGCAAGATGCCCGTTCCACCCCTGATGCCGGATATTGATCACGGGCAAGATGCCCGTTCCACAGATGGCGGAAATTGATCACGGGCAAGATGCCCGTTCCACCCCTGATGCCGGAAATTGATCACGGGCAAGATGCCCGTTCCACAGATGGCGGAAATTGATCACGGGCAAGATGCCCGTTCCACCCCTGATGCCGGAAATTGATCACGGGCAAGATGCCCGTTCCACCCCTGATGCCGGATATTGATCACGGGCAAGATGCCCGTTCCACAGATGGCGGAAATTGATCACGGGCAAGATGCCCGTTCCACGCCTGATGCCGGTTCCACCAATCTAGACGCGATCAATTCCCAACCGTTCCGCTGGATAGATAAAAGGAGAACCAGACAAGATTCCATCACAGATAATATCCAAACCTGGATCTGCACCAGGAAGTAATTGCTCTAGGCTAGTAATATTCAGCTTCACGTAAGGATTTTCAGATATGGGTTCGGTAAATTGTAGGGGAATCATCCGTCTGAAAAAGAAATGGTAGGCGTACATCCTGGCTCGTTTAAGGGCATTGGCATCCAACCGTTCACCAAGGGGTAGCTGATCCAAGCACTGGAAATACTCCTCTGCGGTAGAGGGATCCATAGTAATTCCCTTATCTCGGATCCAAGCTTCACCACCAACGATCACCGGAATGCCTACACTGGTCAACTCTACTCCAGTTTTTGTCCCATAAATAATCACCGAATCGCACTGCTCCATCGCTGCGTAGGTACTCACAGGACTTTCTGGAGGAATGATGAAAATATTTTTAGGCAATTGAGACCAGACCTTCTTGATTTCTGGCAACAAAGGTTGGCGAGAAGGCAACGTTCCCCGAATCTCTGCCGGATGAATCCGAATCAGCAGTTGTAAGTCAGGACGTTTAGCAAAATACTCAATCGTTTGGAGTACCCACGTTAGCATATTGGGGAAAGCTAAGCCACGATAGTGCAACTGGGCATCCCACATTACATTAGTGAGCATCCCAATCACTGGCTGGTTCAGGTCAAGCCCCATCTCCTCAGCATTTCGGCTAAATTCTTCATCAGGTTTTTCATGAAACCAAATCCAATCCCGAGTGCCCTGCCATCGACTTTTCAAATACTGTAGGATGTCATCTGTCATTGCCTCAGTCCAAGGCATGGTTTCCCAGCCATGGAGAGGCTCACTGAGCATAGTGTGATGATAAGTGTCTCCGTGGCTAAAAATAAAGCAACGCTTACGATAGGCAATAGCCCAGTTAACCACCCGCACTTGGCGTGAGCGACACACCTCACCAATGATGCCATGAGGTAAGTAGATGCCATGATTGAAGCAAGCAGCCTTAAAATTATACTTAGACAGTAGCTTACTGATAGCATACGCAGTCAGCAAAGCCCCTTCAAAATATCGACGCACCACGATTTCACTCTTGGGTTCGTTATCTAGATTCCCACTGGTAAAATAGCGCAACGCCCCAGCATAGGCATGTTCACCTATATTCCAGTTGCCCAGGCAATAGTTTTCAATCTCTGATAGCCTTACGTGTGCTGCAATTTGTTTGGCTTCTTGCCTATCAAGCCCAGTGAGCAGTTCACTAAAGACATGGTTCGTCAAATGCAACGGTTGATAAAGATAACCACCGGTTGCGAAACAGTTTTGGCACTTGATCGTTTCTAAATCATAGTTTTCAATCCTTTCTTGAGGTGTATCCAGTTTTTGAAGATTGAGGCAGGCAGGCAGAGAATGGTCACACAGGAGAGTATGAACCTCTGCTCCTCTGAGGGTAAGGGCTACTGCTAGTAGACTTTCTGGTAGTGACAGTGGCGCTAATCCCCCTACGGTAGTTGCCATTAGCACCTGAGGTCCCTGGTGAGACCGTTGCTTGGCTTCTCTCCAGAGGGAGGGGTTAGTTTCGATAACAGGTCGCCAATCTAACAAGTTACTTTGCCCTAGTTGCCAAGAAAGTAAGGGACTTGGCTCTAGTTCGTCAGCACTAGTCAGAGACATATAATCAAGTCAGATACTTACTTCTCAAGGGATTATACCAAGTTCCTACTCGACAAATTTCCCTAAACTATGATAATAATATACAAACCGAAACAGAACGGGTGCGCTCCGGAAGCGAACGCGCCGTAACCAAAAGTGCGGGGTGGGAACACGACAGGGCGAATTTATTCGCAGTATATGTTATGGTTCTAAAAATGCGCATCTAAGAACCAGTGGGGAGGCTAACTTGAATCCCTATATATATATTCGGTTCTATATCTTCGGTTCTATATCTTCGGTGTATAAATTATGACCTTATCCCTCAAGGCTAACACCGCACGGTGGCAATTCCAGCGCTATTGGGAGTTGCTGTATATATTAACAGAGCGAAATCTGAAGGGACGTTATCGAGGATCGCTTCTGGGAGTATATTGGTCTTTGTTAAATCCTTTGATTATGACAGGACTATATACAGCAATTTTCGGTGCTACCTTTGCCTCCTATTATGACAACTCAACCATTAACTATATTCTGGCTGCTTTTACTGGGTTGCTTGTGACTAACTTTTTCTCCGCTTCAACCAACCAAGCATTAGTCAGTGTAGTTGGCAATGGTGCCCTGTTGAATAAAGTTCGTTTACCAATAAGTGTCTTTCCGGTTTCAACCATTGCTGCTAATGTGTTTCAGTTAGCTGTTGGCAGCTTTCCTCTCCTAGCTATTGTCACGTTGCTTACTTCAAAAAGTGTAGTCAATTTGCTAGCGTTGAGTCTTCCGTTAATCGCCTTAATTTTGGTTAGTATCGGCATCGGGTTTCTCGTCAGTGTTCTCTATGTTTTCTTTAGGGATTTACCTTATTTCTATGAATTAGTATGCTTTGTGATCTGGATTAGCTCTCCAGTCTTTTATCCAGCAGCAATTGTCCCAGAGGCGGTTAGACCCTTTTTGTTTTTAAATCCTTTATTGCCGATTATTGAAAGCATTCGACAGATTTCTTTGTCAGGAGGTTTGCCAAATGTAGGGTTAATTGGACACTCATGCCTAAGTGCCATAGTAATTGTATCCTTAGGCTGGACTTGCTTTCGAGTTTGGCAGCCTCACTTCATGGATTTGTTATAGATGACAGAAGAAGTTATTAGACTCGATCGGGTTTCATTGTGGCGAAGAACCCAAGAAGAGTTTTCCTATGACCTCAAAAAAACTATAATATCATTTTTGGAGGGAAAATACCGCAAACCTTCCAGGAATTTAGTCCTTGATGATATTGATCTAGCAGTAAAACCTGGGGAAAAAATCGGCATCATTGGACCGAATGGTTCAGGGAAATCAACCCTACTTAAAGTTATCTGTGGAATCTTACAGCCGACAGGGGGTCAGGTATGGATAAGAGGTGAAATCGCTCCGATGATTGAACTAGGAGCTGGATTCGATCCCGAACTTTCCGTAGTGGATAACATCAAACTCTATGGGGTGATGCTAGGTTTCTCTAAACAAGAGATGAAACAGAGAACCCCATCGATTTTGGAGTTTGCTGAGCTACAAGACTACAAGTTAATGCCAGTGAAGGGATTATCCTCAGGGATGTCAGCGCGGCTAGGCTTTGCCATTGCCACTGATGTACAGCCAGATATTTTAATTTTAGATGAAGTGTTATCCGTAGGGGATCAAAGTTTTAGAATTAAGTGCCAGCGACGCATGGAAAGATTTTGGGAGGCTCATGCCACTGTTTTAGTGGTCTCCCATGATTTATCCTTTGTGCGTCATTACTGCAAGCGGGTGATTTGGTTAGACAAAGGCAGGATAAAGTTAGCGGGAGAAAGCAATGAAGTAGTCGATTCTTACTTGAATAGTGTCAACCAAGTGGTTTAACCTTAAAAAAAGTTAAAAGTTTTAAACAAACCTTAAAAGCTCAAGGTAAATGAAAGATGGTAATCTGAGCAGTTGGAATATAGTTAAACCCTATAGTTAAACCTGTAAAACCAGTATTATCACCCTGATAGTGATAATTCCGAGGAGGACGTGTGAGGATTTCAATTATAACTGTATGTAAAAATGCTGAGCGATTTATAGAGCGAGCGATCAAGAGTGTCGTCTCTCAGACCTATGAGGATATAGAGTACATTATTATTGATGGCAACTCCCAAGACAAAACTAAGGAGATTGCTCATAAATATAGTGATCAGATTAGCCGATTTATTAGCGAACCTGATGGCGGTATCTATGAAGCCATGAATAAGGGAATTAGGTACTCGTCTGGTGAGTTTATTGGTTTTATTAATTCAGATGACTATTATCTTGATGATCAAGTTATCGAAGATACCGTTAACTTCCTGTTGGCAAATCCCTCCTGTGATTTTGTGTATGGAGACCTAGAGGTTAGAGAGCAATCTGGATCTACCATTGTAGTCAAGCCTCCCATGGCTGAAGACGTAGCTGATGAACTGATTTGTGGATGTTTGCCTCACCAAGCCAGCTTCTCCAGAGCTAACTTATTTTTCTCA
>NZ_JAAHFV010000200.1:0-11624 GCF_010672755.1 Moorena sp. SIO1F2 | reverse complement strand
TTATGTTAAGACTCCCTGAATTAAATAATCAAAATTTAGAACCTAGGGGGATAGTTGTATTGAGGTTAAAACACGTTGGCTAAACAAGACTTAATTGAAATGGAAGGCACGGTGACCGAATCCCTGCCGAATGCCATGTTCCGGGTTGACTTGGACAATGGCTTTAATGTCCTAGCTCATATTTCCGGTAAAATCCGTCGGAATTACATCAAAATTCTGCCTGGAGACCGGGTCAAAGTTGAACTAACCCCCTACGATTTAACCAAAGGTAGGATTACCTACCGCCTGCGTAAGAAGTAAAACTAGCAGTGACTTCTGTTTTATTAAAAATCAGTTAAATTTGACAAGTCAACAAAAAAAAAGATATAATAACCAACTGCATTATGTCCAGAAAAAAAAGACATGAAAGTTAGACCATCTGTCCGAAAAATGTGTGAGAAGTGCCGCGTAATTAAACGCCACGGTAGAGTTATGGTAATTTGCCCCAATCCCAAGCACAAACAGCGTCAGGGATAAATCTCAAATCCATACACTTAATCCATACATTTAATTTGTAGCACAAAACTTCAGTCAAGGGAGAACCAAGCGTGGCTCGGATTGCCAGTGTAGACCTACCTCGCGATAAACGTGTAGAAATAGGTCTGACCTACATTTATGGAATCGGTCTGTCGCGGTCTAAAGACATTTTAGCAGCAACAGGAGTTAACCCAGATACGAGGGTTAAGGATTTGACCGATGCGGAGGTGGCTGCCCTCAGAGCAGCTGTCGAAAAAAATTATCAGGTGGAAGGGGATTTAAGGCGCTGGCAGTCAATGAACATCAAGCGCCTAGTAGATATTGGTACCTATCGCGGACGTCGTCATCGCATGGGACTGCCCGTGAGAGGACAGCGAACCCGCACTAATGCCCGTACCCGTCGCGGTAGACGAGTGACTATCGCTGGAAAGAAAAAAGCACCGGCTAAGAAGTAATAGCTCTAGTCAGCCCAACTATCCACCACAGCTTTCTTGTCATTGGTCATTCGTCAAAAGTAACTGCCAGGAGACCTTCTGTTAGTCACTTTGGACAAAGGACTTTGGACAAAAGACTTTCGAAAAAATTGTACAGGTTACTCAACCCCAAGATAATCAATCACCCATAGAGTAAAGTCAAGTGACATGGCGCGACCAACAAAAAAAGGTGGTACAAAAAAGCAGAAACGCAATGTACCCAATGGAATAGCATACATCCAGTCTACGTTCAATAATACTATCGTTACCATTTCTGACACCAAAGGGGATGTAGTCTCTTGGGCTTCAGCTGGCTCTAGTGGATTTAAGGGGGCAAAAAAAGGAACTCCCTTCGCTGCTCAGACCGCTGCTGACAGTGCTGCCCGACGAGCCATAGACCAAGGTATGCGTCAGGTGGAAGTGATGGTGAGTGGACCAGGAGCAGGTCGAGAAACCGCTATTCGGGCCCTGCAAGGAGCCGGACTGGAAATCACCCTAATCAGGGATGTAACTCCAATTCCTCATAACGGCTGCCGTCCACCCAAACGGCGTCGAGTATAAGAGTATATTTTTTGCGACCGTTAGGTTGAAAGGAAAGTAGCTTGAAAGGAGGAGGTTCATCAGGAACTTCTTACCCTTTTTACCCTTTGGCTTACTATCCCTTCAACCTGTATTCGGTTAAAGGGGTCTTATGAATAGAGGGAGGTCACTCTGTGGCGCAGTTTCAGATTGAGTGTGTAGAATCCAAAACACTGAAGAACCAAAGTCAGTATAGCAGATTTGTCCTAGAGCCTCTCGAACGTGGTCAAGGCACAACGGTTGGCAACGCCCTCAGACGAGTTTTGCTGTCCAACCTAGAAGGGGCAGCAGTGACGGCTGTCCGGATTGCTGGCGTAAACAATGAGTTTGCCACAATTGAGGGAGTCAGAGAGGATGTCCTGGAAATTATGCTGAATATGAAGGAAGTTGTCCTAAAAAGCTACACCTCTCAACCTCAGATAGGTCGAGTGATGATTACTGGGCCATCCACTGTGAGAGCTGCTCAGTTTGATTTGCCCTCGGAGGTGGAAATTATTGCTCCAGGTCAGTATGTTGCTACCTTAGCAGAAGGGGCTAAGCTGGAAATGGAGTTCCGCATCGAAAAAGGTACAGGATATCGCTCTGTGGAACGGGGGCATGATGAATCAACAGCGGTAGATTTCCTCCAGATTGACTCTGTGTTCATGCCGGTGACTAAAGTAAATTACAGCGTTGAGAATACTCGCATTGATGGTGCTCTGGAAAAGGATCGCTTAACTTTAGAGGTCTGGACCAATGGTAGTATAACTCCCCAAGAAGCTCTATCTCAAGCGGCTGGTACCCTCGTGGATCTGTTCAATCCTCTCAAGGATATTAATCTCGAATCTATTAAAGATGACTATGGTGATGATGACGATCCCACCAGCCAAATCCCGATCGAAGAATTACAACTCTCGGTTCGGGCTTACAACTGCCTGAAACGAGCACAGATAAATTCTGTATCCGATTTGCTCGATTATAGTCAGGAAGACCTCCTAGAAATCAAAAACTTTGGTCAAAAGTCGGCTGAAGAAGTGATTGAAGCTCTGCAACGACGTCTAGGAATTACACTGCCCCACGAAAAATCCGCTAAGACTTAACCACAACAATTAAACTTAAGGGACTGGAGAAGCACGCAAGTAGCTAGTCTAAACCCTAGGAATAAAGGCAAATCTTGTTCAAAAAAAAGGAGGAAGCTAAAAAATGCGTCACGGGCGTCGTGTGCCAAAACTGGGCAAGCCAGCAGATCAACGTCGGGCTCTGATGAGATCCCTGACCACTGAATTACTGCGTCATGGTCGAATCACTACCACTAAAGCTCGGGCAAAAGCCATTCGTTCGGAGGTGGAGCGAATCATTACCCTGGCCAAGGATGGTTCATTGGCATCCCGACGTAGGGCAATTGCCTATCTCTACGACAAAAAGTTAGTTCACTCCCTCTTTGCTGGAGTGAACGAGCGATATGGCGATCGCAATGGCGGATATACCCGAATTCTGCGCACGGTGCGGCGTCGTGGTGATAATGCTGAAATATCTATTATTGAACTAGTCTGAGGCAATTAACCATTAAAGCAATTAACCATTAAAAATGTCAATTGTTAATCGTTAATCCATGATGTCTGCCAACGATGCTAAAGCTATCCAGCGAATTGCCCTGGTTATTCAATACCTGGGTAATAACTTTTATGGCTGGCAGCGACAACCAAAGCATCGCAGTGTTCAGTCGGAAATCGAAACAGTTCTGTCCACCGTGCAACAGCGAGCCATAACCCTATATGGTGCTGGTCGTACTGATACAGGGGTTCACGCTGCTGCCCAAGTCGCTCATTTTAATGCCACAGGTCCAATACCAGCCCATCGCTGGGCAGCCATACTCAATAGTAGACTGCCAGAGGATATCTTAGTCCGAGCATCAGCATTAGTACAACCAGACTGGCATGCTCGGTTTAGTGCCATCTGGCGTCGTTATCGATACACAATCTATACCGACGCCTGCCCTAACTTGTTTGTGCAACCCTTTTGTTGGCACTATTATCAAGCTCCCCTTGATGAATCCCTGATCCAGGCAGCCTTAAAACCACTGCTGGGTAAGCATCACTTGGCAGCCTTTCACCGAAGCAACTCGGGGCGATCGCATTCCTGGGTAAATGTGCAAGCAGCCGAATGTTACCGCAATGGATCATTTATTCATATAGAAATTCAAGCTAACGGATTTCTATATGGTATGGTGCGTCTGTTGGTAGGAATGCTAGTACAAGTGGGAATAGGGAAGCTAACCCCAGAACAGTTTACTGACATCTGGGTTAACCAACAGCGGGACAAAGTGAAACACGCTTCCCCAGCAAAAGGCTTGTGCTTGCTAAGGGTTGGCTACCCAGAATGCCCCTTTCCCCCAGAAATATGGTATGATGCTCAACCCAAATTTATATTACCTCAATTGACGGGTTGAAGGTTACAGGGGTAACTATGTTTAAGGTTAGTTTTACAGATGTATAACATGAAACCTTTAATCTGTCAATAGTTGACTTTTAGCCTGTCAACCAAACCGACAAGGGCTCCCTGGGCAAGAACAACCTGTGAAGCCTGGCCTGTAGGACACGCGTGCGCGTTCAACCAACATTGAACGTTTCAAACCAACCGTAAACCTGATATTGATTGAACTGATGGAAAAAACCCACATCCCAACTAAAGACTCAATTGAAAAAAAGTGGTACGTTGTAGACGCCACCAACCAGCGTCTAGGACGACTAGCTAGTGAAATTGCCATCATTCTGAGGGGGAAAAACAAACCTACTTACACTCCCCACATGGATACTGGTGACTTCGTGATTGTTGTCAATGCCGAAAAAGTTATGGTAACTGGCAGAAAACGGGAGCAAAAACTATACCGCCGCCATTCCGGTCGTCCTGGCGGTATGAAGACAGAAACCTTTGCTCAATTGCAAGCACGTATACCTGAAAGAATTATCGAGAAAGCTGTCAAGGGTATGCTACCTAAAAACTCTCTGGGTCGCCAACTTTTCAAGAAGCTGAAAGTTTACACTGGTCAGACCCATCCCCATGAAGCACAACAACCCCAAGAACTAACTATTAAAACAATTCCAGGAGGCTAAAACCAATGCAAGCAGAAGAACAAGCAGGTCGCGCTGTTTACTGGGGAACTGGTCGTCGTAAGTCATCAGTGGCTAGAGTGCGTTTGGTTCCCGGTAGCGGTCAGTTGATTGTTAATAAACGTCCAGGGGACGCTTACTTTAATTTTAACCCCATGTACCTAGCCAGCCTGAAAGCACCTTTGGAAACCTTAGGTTTGGAAAATGAGTACGATATCCTAGTCAATGCCCACGGTGGTGGCTTAACGGGACAATCTGATGCTGTGCGTCTAGGGGTGGCTAGAGCCTTGTGCGAACTAGACCCAGAAAACCGCCAACCTCTTAAAATAGAAGGCTACTTGACTCGTGACCCACGGTCAAAAGAGCGCAAGAAATATGGATTGAAAAAAGCTCGGAAAGCCCCCCAATACTCGAAGCGATAAATTATCAGCTGGCTAATTTAAAATTCAACATGGTAATTAAAAATTTGTAAGCATTCAAACCTTAGCTATCAGCTATCAGCCATTCCGAATAAACGTTTAGCTAAAAGCAAGAATAAATAAGCTAATAAATTAGCTGATTAAGGGTTGTCCACAATAGCTAATGTATGGGCAATATTAAGCCACATGCCTAAGTTTGACAGGATTGAAAAGCTGACTGCTAAGGGGCTGATAGCACCTCAATTAGCGTGGCACAGGCTTCTAGCCTGTGGTGTAGCGCGTATCCTTACCAGAATTTAACAATTAGCAATGGAAAATTAGCTAATTATATAGTAAAATACAAAGCAAAGGAGGAACTATGCCAAAACCAGATA
Source organism: Moorena sp. SIO1F2 (assembly GCF_010672755.1). NCBI lineage: Bacteria > Bacillati > Cyanobacteriota > Cyanophyceae > Coleofasciculales > Coleofasciculaceae > Moorena > Moorena sp. SIO1F2. The sequence goes on along the minus strand of NZ_JAAHFV010000200.1, from coordinate 6,174 downwards.
TTCACCCAGAGTGGTACCCAGAAGCCAAAGTCTATTGCAACGGGGAAGTTGTGATGACCGTTGGCTCAACTCAGCCAGAACTTCACGTAGATGTTTGGTCTGGTAATCATCCCTTCTACACAGGAACCCAGAAAATTATTGATACGGAAGGGCGAGTTGAACGCTTTATGCGGAAATATGGCATGCTGGATGGGGACGAAAATACAGCTAGCTCTGATGGGACAAAGAAATAGCTCCTAACGTTCAAGGGTGAAGGATGAAGGAGAAAAGATGAACCAGGAGGAATGAAGGATGAAATGGGTTTAGCGATGGCTAACTTAAGGTTGACTAAAAACTTGATAAACAGTTAGGAGTTAAATTTCCCACTTAATACTTCCCAGTTCATAATTCATAAATTTATACTTCATCCTTCCTAACTTCTGAGGCTATTTCAAGAGAGCGATCGCATAAACCATGGCTGAAACCTACCTGCTGGAAAAACTCAACTCTGTCGAGCAAACCTACCATGAATTAACAAGGCGTCTGGCTGATCCAGATATCGCCACTGACCCCAATGAGTTGCAACGAGTGGCAAAAGCTCGTTCCTCCCTAGAAGAAGTTGTTGCTACTTACGACAACTGGAAGAAAACCCAAGAGGATTTGGCAGGAGCACGGCAAATCCTTAAAGAATCGGCTGGTGAACCAGAATTGCAAGAAATGGCAGCTCTGGAAGTTGAGGAACTCCAGACCAAGCTAGAGCATCTGGAAAGAGAACTTAAAATATTACTCTTGCCTAAAGACCCGAATGATGAAAAGAATATCATGCTAGAGATTCGGGCAGGAACTGGTGGCGATGAAGCAAGTATCTGGGCAGGGGACTTGGTACGGATGTACTCACGCTATTCCGAAAGTCAAAACTGGCGAGTAAAGTTATTGAGTGAGTCTCTGGCGGATATGGGAGGCTTCAAAGAAGCGATATTAGAAATTCAGGGAGAGCAAGTTTACAGCAAGCTAAAGTTTGAAGCTGGGGTTCATCGAGTCCAACGAGTACCTGTGACTGAGGCTGGCGGTAGAGTTCACACCTCAACAGCAACGGTAGCCGTGATGCCAGAAGTTGATGACGTGGATGTGGACATAGACCCCAAGGAGATCGAAATTTCTACAGCCCGTTCTGGTGGTGCTGGTGGTCAGAACGTAAACAAAGTGGAAACGGCAGTTGATTTGTACCACAAACCTACAGGAATTCGCATTTTTTGTACAGAAGAACGATCTCAGCTACAAAACCGAGAGCGAGCTATGCAAATTCTCCGGGCTAAGCTGTATGAGATCAAGTTACAGGAACAACAGGAAGCGGTGACCTCGATGAGGCGTTCCCAAGTTGGTACAGGGGCTCGTTCTGAGAAAATCCGCACCTACAACTACAAAGATAATCGGGTCACCGATCACCGACTGGGTCAAAATTATTCCCTCGCTCCTTTGCTGGAGGGGGACTTGGAGGGAGTGATTCAATCTTGCATTAGCCAAGACCAGCAGGAGCAATTGGAAAAATTGGCATCTTCTACATCCAACGGTGAATCTTTAACTTGATGCCAAGTTAGCTAAAGGCTTCTCGCGCCTTTAGCTAAAAGCCTTGCCTGATCTGGGGTTTACTCTAACTGAAGCCCAGACTCAAAAACGACAGTGTTTTGTTAGGTTTGTGTATTAAATCATAATCAAAATTTTGTCAACTAGATTTTAAGTGTTGCTTGATTTTATTGACACTCCCCGCCGAAGTAAGAACGGGGATTCTTAGTTCCTCGACATGCCTTAAAATTAGCTATCCGTCAAAGGCAATATTTAAGCCAAATGCCCGTTAAAAACCAAACATCTAGCCTAATTTAACTAACCCCAGTGGGCTTGTCTCCCTAAGCGTTGAGTTTCCTCAGTTTCCGTGTGCCCCACGGTACTTTTGTTTTCAAAGTTTGCTTTACTGGTTGTCGGTATCTGTTAGGATCCATACGTTTTTAATGAGGTTTTTCGCGCCTCAAGTGCTAACATCGCTTTACGTCGTGAAATTATGACAGTACCGACGAATCCTGTCTGTGTTAGGCCACTCTCTTATTCTAGCACATTACTTGAAAGCCGTCCTAGAAGGACGGGGCTTGAAACCCATCTTTTTAGTCACTCCAGAGAGACGAGTATGAAGTTGACATTGTCCAAGATAAATTTGTGCTACACTATCTCCTGGATTCAAGCGTAGACACTCCTGAAACAGAACTGATGCCTTGGAGAAATAATGGAGATTATAAAGTACCAAGGCTTGTTCAAATTTGCTGCGAGTAATTAACTTCCCTTCTCGCAGTTGAGGTTTATCGGCATCAAAGATTTCATAAACTGTCACCATTTCCGATTTCCCCTTGACTGGTACCCGATCAATCAAGCGAATGGCATAAGCTAAGGGATTATCTAACTTCCAATAAGTATGCTGAGTAATTAATAACGGCACCCCATAACGTTTCGTTAATTCTTCTAAACGAGACGCTAAATTGACCCCATCGCTGATGACAGTGCTATCCATCCGATTTTTTCCTCCCACTGCTCCTAGCATCAACGAACCAGTATTGATGCCAATCCCAACGGTGATGGCTGGGTGTCCTGAGCTTCGCCGAGATTGATTATAGTCAGCTAGGGACTTTAGCATAGCAATTCCGGCGTTGACCGCATGATTAGCACTTTCGTTAAACAGAGCCATAATCCCATCCCCCATGTATTTATCAATAAAGCCATGATTTCCAGTGATGGCAGATTCCATACGAGAAAGATAGGTATTGATAAATTCAAAATTTTCCTCAGGTGTCATACTTTCCGATAGGGTGCTAAAGGAGCGAATATCGGAAAATAGCACCGACATCTCTTGCTGAACATGATCCCCTAATTGAACATCGGTAATGCTTGGTTTGTTCAATAATTGGAGAAACTGATGAGGGACAAAGCTTGCATAAGCTTGATTGACTTGGGAGAATTCCTGCTTCAAGCGTAGGTGTTCTGCTTCTGCTTTTTTGCGTTGGGTGATATCGTGAAAAGCTACGATAGCATAGGCAATGTTGCTCAATTCATTAAAGATAGGTGTTCCCCAACTTTCTATAGGGATAATTTTTTCTCCTTGGTGGATTTCCAGATCATCCAGGGTGGCGTTTTCACCTTTTAATGCCTTTACAGCAACTAATTTTTCAGCAAAGTATAGCTGATTGGTTCCGGCAACATAAAGTTGATAAACCTCTGGCATTTGCTCAGCTGTAGTTAATGGCACGACTCCCTTACCGAATAACTGCCGCGCCTTATAATTGAGGAATTCTAGTACCCCCTTATCATTAAACACAGCCACACCCACAGGCATCCTTTCTAGAAACTGGGTCAATTGATACTGGTTCTCTAGCAGTTCGTCAACTAGGACAGTTTGCTGACGGTTTATAGCACTCAGATGCTGCCACTCTTGATTAGCTTGTTCTGGTGCTGTAGTATATTCTGAAATCTGTGCTGCTTGATCACAGATGATTTTTTCCAACTGCTGATTGAGTTCCTGAAGTTGGCGATTTTGTGCCTTCAGTGTTTCCTCAAGAAGATAAGTATGTATGGCTTCTATGACTGTCAATTTCAGGTCTTCAGATGGACAAGGCTTCCCTAGGTAACGATATAACTTTGCATACCGAATAGCCTTGGCTGTAGCTTCCAAATCCAGATCACCCGTCAGCATAATTTTGAGAGTTTGATTAGAGAAAAAATAAGCTATGTTTAATAAGTCATCCCCTTTCAGATCAGGGATAACAGCACCAGCCAAAACTAAAGCAACTTCATACTCGTCATTGCGCAACTCTTCGACTAACTTTACAACCCCTTTACTCCCTTCAAAATTTTCAATCAGATTTTCTTTGCCGAGAGTATTACCTAGAGATATTTTTAGGTTATTGAGAACTGATGGATCATTATCAATACAAATAATTATTAATGGGTTTGTCATGGCAAATTATCATCTGCAAAATTATCTTGAATTATTTAAATAAATGCCTGGCGGCAATTGATTATTATTATAATATATTTTTTTTTTCATAACAAAATATTGCCTGCTTATTAATTGATTGGATTAAATGATTGAAGTAAATCATTTGGTGGAATTAAAGATAAACTATTATTCCCTAAACTCTTAGTTGTTTACCATTGATTAATAACAGTAAGCCATCAACAGTAAACCACAAAAAAATTACATATTTTATTTATTAATACCAAATCACTTATCTCAAGCTATGGATTGAGCAGACAAGTTTTATTTTTTGGAGCAACATATAGTATTGTGGCGATAGTGCCCTCTACAGTCAACACCAAAATGTAGCCAATTGCTTTTACGATTTAGCTACACTATTGACCCAATCTGCTGGAAATTTATCTGATTAAGCCACTCAATTAACCCCTAATTCCCTAGACAATCTACCTAAATACCAATAAATATCATTAAATAATTGATTTGTCAACTATCCCAAGACACCCATTTGATAGGCATGTTAGCACTATACATAATAGTATGTATTTGTCAATTAGCAAGTGTAGCCAGTTTAATCACGCTCATCAACCTAAATTAATTGTCTGCCTTGTTAGAAACCGCTAAAGTGTCGTTTGAGATATTGGGGAACTCTTAGTGATGACTATTGATCAGGTACTTGACATCCTCAAAAGTGTTGAGAAAATCAAGTTAACTCCACTTCAGGAATGGATATTGCACCAAGCCTGGGAAGGAAAAACCTATACCGATATGGCGATCGAAGCACACTATGGCCCTGAATACCTCAGAAAGACTGCCTATAAGTTGTGGCGATTACTGGGAGACATTTTTGGCAAAGCGATCACCAAGACCAATTTCCGGAACACCCTGGAAACAACCCCGATTACTTCCTACCATCAAGAACTAATTCAGCAATATTACCGCCGTCAATGCCTACGTAAAATTGCTGAATTTCCTAGTGGAGCACTTCCCCTACCATCTCACCTTTATATAGAGCGTCCTCCGATTGAAGAGCTTTGCTATCAAGCCATTCACCAACCCGGAAGTTTACTCCGGATTACAGGACCAAAAGAGACAGGAAAAACGTCTTTGCTATTGCGAATATTAGACCAGGCAAGAGAAAAACAATATGGCAGAGTTTACCTCAATTTTAACCAAGCAGAAACCGCCATTTTAAGCAATTTAGACCGGCTATTGCGCTGGTTATGTGTTAACATCAGTTACCAACTCCAGCTTCCCCAGCAACTGGATGACTATTGGGATAAAGACCTAGGCAGTAAGGTCAGCTGTATGAGTTACTTACAAGAACATATCCTAGAAAAAATAGACCATCCCCTAGTTTTGGCAATGGATGAAGTCCATCGGTTGTTTGAGCATACCCAAACTGCTAAAGATTTTTTACCCTTATTGCGCTCTTGGCATGAGGAATCTAAACAACTACCGCTGTGGCGAAAGCTGCGGGTTGTTGTGGTTTACTCGACAGAAATTTATGTTGCTCTGGAAACTTCCCAATCTCCGTTTAATGTGGGATTACCGATTAAGTTACCCGAGTTTAACAAACAGCAAATCCAACAGTTAGCTCAGCTTTATAGATTACATTGGTCAAATAGTGAAGCTGCTGGCAAACTGATGGCTGTGGTGGGGGGACATCCGGGATTAGTGCAGCTTGCTCTGTATCACTTGGCTTATCATAATATTAGCCTAGAACAATTACTCGCTGAAGCAGCTACTGCTACGGGAATTTATAGTGACTATTTGCGGCAACACTTAAGTGTACTTAGGGCAAATCCTGATTTAGCTACTACTCTTAAACAGGTGGTTGCAGCAGATAGGGGAGTTGAGCTCGATCCAATCAGTATCTATAAGTTACAGAGTATGGGTTTGGTGAGTGTTCAGAGAAATCAAGTTACACTCTGTTGTAATTTATATCGTCAGTATTTTTTAGAACACCTTGATATGTTGAAGGTTTAAGGTTTAAGGTTTAAGGTTGAAGGTTTAATGTTGAAGGTTTAATGTTGAAGGTTGTCTGTCAGAATTAATTCTTAATTCTTAATTCTTAATTCTTAATTCTTAATTCTTAATTCTTAATTCTTAATTCTTAATTCTTAATTCTTAATTCTTAATTCTTAATTCTTAATTCTTAATTCTTAATTCTTAATTCT
>NZ_JAAHFV010000020.1:0-53939 GCF_010672755.1 Moorena sp. SIO1F2 | reverse complement strand
GATGCGGCGAGAGTCCTTTAGCCCAAGATGCTTCCAGGTTTTTCCCGCATCAAAAGATTTCCAAATGCCGTAGCCGTGCGAAACGTTCCCGCGCACCGTTTTTTCACCGCCACCGACGTAGATAATCCCTGCTCCCTGCTCCCTAAAAACCATAAATTTGTACCTCATAAGTCGTATAATTGCTATATAATAGCGTAATTACTATTACTTCTCCACCCGATATCCCAACTCTAATAACCGTAAGCGAGATTGTCGCCATTTCGGTTTTACTTTCACAAACAATTCCAGGTAAACTTGACCAGCAACTAACTTTTGAAGTTGCTGGCGGGCCGCAGTACCAATTTGTTTGAGCATAGTACCCTTTTTGCCAATCAGAATACCTTTTTGGGAGTCTCTCTCTACATTAATCGTAGCAAAAATACGGGTAATTTTTGGTTGCTCCTCTACTAAATCAATAGTAATAGCAACCGAGTGGGGGACTTCCTCACGAGTTAGAAGTAAGATTTGCTCTCGAATCAATTCCCCCATGATAAACCGTTCTGGCTGGTCAGTTAAGAAGTCAGGGGGATAATAATATGGCCCTGGTTCTAAGCATTCAATTAATTTCTGCTGCAATAGGTCTAAGTTATTACCTGTTAGGGCAGAAAATTTGACGACTTCCCAGCCTTGAGCAGTAGCTAGTTTAGCGTAACTAGCATCGATTGATTCTCCCCTACTCTGTCGAGGTTGTATATCTGATTTGTTAACACCCAAAATTACTGGTGTCTTGGTATGGCTCAGTAGATCAACAATAAAGCGATCGCCTCCTCCCGCCTCCACCGTACTATCCACCACCAACAGCACCACATCCACTAACTCAATGGCTATTTGGGCGTTTTTCACCAATACCTTACCCAGTTGATGATGAGGTTTGTGAATCCCTGGCGTATCTACAAAAATCAACTGAGCTTCCGGTGTGGTCAAGATACCTCGCAGCCGATTTCGGGTGGTTTGAGCCACTGGCGAAGTGATGGCAATTTTTTGCCCTACCAGTTTATTCATCAGTGTGGATTTCCCCACATTCGGGCGTCCCACAATCGCCACAAAGCCAGACTTAAAGCCCTCTGGAGCAACCGGAATAGTTTCTAGAACTGATGGCTTGATAACTTTTTCCTCTAGGTTATCTTGGGAAGAGTCTACCGTCGGCTCCTCTTCCGAGTTTTGTTCGTCTTGGATTTTAGAATTGTCAGTCATTGAACCAATCGTAGTTTTTATTGTTTTATTATGAAATTTATGTTAGCAACATACATAGGGACTATGTTGAGTATGTTGTTAAAGGGGATAACACCCCGGTTAATTGACCAACATTATCATAAATAGAACTGATCGTGGGCTTGAAGTAAAAAATTTCAAGTTAGTTGCCCAGACTCAAGCAGTTTAGACTAAATACTACTACTGATGACCAATACCGCTACTTTCCCTGACCTAGAAAATCATTGGGCGAGAGATTGTATCAACCAACTGCGGGAGCGTAAGTTGGTCAGTGGTTACCCGGATGGTAAATTTCGTCCTAATTTTAGAATTACCCGCGCTGAGTTTGCCGTCTTAATGCTGAATGCGTTTCCCTCAGCACCGATTCAGCGGGGTGGTATTCGTTTTAAGGACGTACCTAGTAATCATTGGGCCAAAAAGGTGATTCAAGATGCCTACAAGCGAAGATTTTTTTCGGGCTATCCTGGCAGACGATTTAAACCGAATGAGTCCATTTCTCGAGTGCAAGCGATCGCCGTTTTAGCAGGAGCCAAGAATTATCCTATCCCGTCAGAACCCGATGGAACTCTCAAACGGTATTTTACTGATGCTACCCAGATTCCCCAGTATGCTAAAAATGCGATCGCATCCGCAGCAATTAATACTATTGTGGTTAACTATCCCAATATCAAACAGGTCAAACCAAATCAGAGTGCTACCCGTGGTGAAGTAGCGGCTTTGCTGTGTCGGGCGTTAAACATCTATGCTGTTCCACCTCAGTATATTGCTGGAGTGGAAGTCTCTTCTGATGATGTTCGTAGTTTACCAGGGCAATTGGATCAGGTGCCTGTATTTAATAGCAATAGTCCAGAACTAGTCAGAAGTGAGGGAATTTTGCTGTCTACGTTTTCACCGGAAGGGAAACAAGTTCCTTCAGCCCACCTTGATTATGGCTTTAATGGACGGTTTGATATCTTTACCCACCATATTGCTAGAGCAGAGACTCAGGCGGAAACCCATCCCCTTTATCAAGGATTGATAGTTTATAATCCCAATGAAACACCTGTTACAGTGGAGGTCTTGCAAGGGGCGAGTTATCTGTCTACCCCAGATGCACCGTTTATCTCGTTGCCGGATATGGTGGATAATCCCAATGGTACAGTCTATGCTGGTCCTGGCAGTCGGACAATGAATGATGTACTCAGGGGAATTCTCCAAGAACTATTTCCCGCCAAACTGGTGCTGAAGGCAAAACAAAGCCAAATGTTAATGAATCAGCCAATTCCAGTTAAACGATCACCAGCTTCTAATGGTCGTTCTACCATGATGCGGTTACGGAGTGATGGGATGGTCTATGTGGCTAACTTAGCGATGAAAGCCCCTCGTGATGGCAATGGAATCTATCGGGAACCTACGGTAGCAGAATGGCAAGACTTACTGGATACGGGCGGCTTAGCTCAACCCCGTGGACCAATACCCACTCCTCTCGAACCACCTCAAGAACCGACGGTGTTTGGTCGGGTGGCTGGTGTTTCCCAAGGTTCTCAATGGCAAGTGCTGATTCAAGATAATCCAAATGTTAACTATTTGAGTATTCCTCAGCTAGGGCAGGCATTTTCTTATGTGGTGGGGACTCTACATCTGATTACTCTGAGTACAGGGCAAATTCAAAGTGCACCGATGTTAAGGCGCTATGCCGATACGGCCTACTTTGCCCACAGTAATTATGGGGTAGAATACAATATAACTTTACCATTGAAGAATACTACTAATCAACCCCAAACGGTGACGGTATCGCTGCAAACGCCATTGAAGGATGAGGGGGGTACTGATCGACTGCTGTTTTTGAACCCACGGGTTGAAAACGTGTTCTTTCGGGGTACACTCAGAATAAATTATGATGATGATGATCGAAAGGCTCAGACGCGCTATGTGCATTTAGTGCAGCGACGAGGACAGCCAGGGCATCCATTGGTGACGTTGAATTTAGCCCCTGAAGAAGTTAGGCAGCTACAGGTGGATTTTCTCTATCCCCCGGATTCGACACCACCCCAGGTGCTTACAGTTCGGACTTTGGAGGGTTAGGAGAGTTGGAAATCGGCTCACAAATACAAGGTCGCAATTGTGCGATCGCACAATCAAATATTAATCTCGATTCTAGTAGTATCACGGATTTAGCCTGAATCTGCTATTGTGTAACGTTAGCAGCATACTAAACTTTATCAAAAATAGCTGATGCCAGCAAAAGCGATCAGTATTAACTATTTAGGAGTTTAGTTATTGCTGACGAAGTTTTGCCTAAGATCATCAAACCAGCAGAAATGCTTACTCTAGATGATAGAGATGATCTAGTTACGGCAGCTACTGCCTAGGGATATACCTAGAATTGCTGTCGGCACCAGAACAACTATATCACACTCAGGTTGCTTGATAACTTTTGCTAGATAACTATTGATATCTTGACCACTTATGCCTTCTCAAACCTTTATCGTGCGTGCTCACACTCGTACGATCCATACCCGTCCAGTTACCTTTTTTTGCCCCAAATGCAATCATATGACTACTCGTGAGTGCTATCCTGGTAAGCCTCCTAAATACTGTCTCGAATGTAGTCCGAGGCGGAAACGTCAGCAAGATGAGCTGTATATACCCGAAAAGGGGATGTTCAAGCCAACACACAACTTGGTGAATCTTACCAGTGGGCAGAAGACACCAGTATGTCTGGAGAAGTCCCCCCAAGCTGGGTGGCTTTTCGTGAGGACAGCCCTAGATTGGTTTAGCGGGGAAAGCATCATCAAGTATCACACAACTAAAGGGGTTTACAGCCAGGAGGTGCCGTTGGCAGATTATATCGTCGAAGCTCTACCAGCTGGCGATATCACCACAGCATTTCCATCAGCTACCTCTGCTAAAAAGAAGATTACTCCTGCTAAATCTTCATCAGAGCTACTTTTAGTAGAACCCTACAGTGTGAAGAAGATGTGCGATCGCTTCCGGTGTGGGGACAGGTTACTCAAGAGGATGCGCACTGACCCAAACTTCAGCCAGTGGAGTAGCTCTCGGGATCCCGAGGGCATAACTTGGGAGTATCGGCAAGGAAAATATTTTCCTTTACTTAATCAGGTTAATCAGGAATCATCAGCCACCTCTGAACCTGAAATAGAGGAGACTACCCCCACGACTAATGGGTCATCCCAGGGGATTTCAGTAGAACCCTACAGTGTGAAGAAGATGTGCGATCGCTTCCGTTGCGGGGATAGGTTACTCAAGAGGATGCGCACTGAGCCAAACTTCAGCCAGTGGAGTCGCTCTCGGGATCCCGAGGGCATCACTTGGGAGTATCGGCAAGGAAAATACTTTCCTTTAGTTGATCAGCTTAATCAGGTTGATCAAGAATCATCAAACACCTTTGAACCTGAAATAGAGGAGACTACTGCCACCACTAATGGGTCATCCCAGGGTTTTTCAGTAGAACCCTACAGTGTCAAACAGATGTGCGATCGCTTCCGTTGTGGGGATAGGTTACTCAAGAGGATGCGCACTGAGCCCAACTTCAGCCAGTGGAGTCGCTCTCGGGATCCCGAGGGCATCACTTGGGAGTATCGGAAAGGAAAATATTTTCCTTTAGTTGATCAGCTTAATCAGGTTCATCAAGAATCATCAGACACCTTTGAACCTGATAGCGATGAGACTACTCCCACGACTAATGGGTCATCCCAGGGTATTTTAGTAAAACCCTACAGTGTCAAACAGATGTGCGATCGCTTCCGTTGCGGGGATAGGTTACTCAAGAGGATGCGCACTGAGCCAAACTTCAGCCAGTGGAGTCGCTCTCGGGATCCCGAGGGCATAACTTGGGAGTATCGGCAAGGAAAATACTTTCCTTTAGTTGATCAGCTTAATCAGGTTAATCAAGAATCATCAGCCACCTTTGAACCTGAGATCGAGGAGACTACTGCCACCACTAATGGGTCATCCCAGGGGATTTCAGTAGAACCCTACAGTGTCAAACAGATCTGCGATCGCTTCCGTTGTGGGGACAGGTTACTCAAGAGGATGCGCACTGAACCAAACTTCAGCCAGTGGAGTCGCTCTCGGGATCCAGAGGGCATAACTTGGGAGTATCGGCAAGGAAAATACTTTCCTTTACTTAATCACCAATAGTTCATTAGTTTCAAACCTAGTCAGCAGATGCGTTCGCGTAGCGTGACATGCATGTCAATCGCATAAGCGCGGAAGCTTCGCTTCCGGAGCGTAGCGTCGGCTGTGGCCGTAGGCCACGCTGCGCGAAGGCCGAATCGCATCTGCTTTACTATTTCTGGGATACGAGAAAGTTTGGTCTTTCCCAACTTGGGGTATCTTCGAGTCTGTTCTGCCTCTTCCCCTTCTCCAGTTTCTAGTCAGGGAAAGTAGTTACTGACTTTTCCTTTCCCTGTGCTAGCTGCTACGGGCGACCTAACCTTTAGCTGCCATAGATAAGATTAGGTCAATCATGCGGTTAGAGTAACCCCACTCATTGTCGTACCAACAGACAACTTTAAAGAAATTAGAATTAAGTTCCATTCCGGCTCCAGCATCGAAAATGCTTGAATGAGGGTCTCCTTGAAAATCGGTGGACACCACTGGCTCCTCTGTATAGCCCAAAATTCCTTTCATCGCCCCAACTGACGCTGCCTTCATTGCTGCACAAATCTCTGGGTAGCTGGTTGCCTTTTGAGTCCTGAAGGTCAAATCTACCACTGATACATCCGGTGTTGGTACCCGTAATGCCATCCCCGTAAGTTTACCTTTCAGTTCCGGTAACACTAGCGTTACAGCTTTGGCCGCACCCGTAGAAGCGGGGATAATGTTCTGAGCAGCACTCCGCCCCCCCCGAAAGTCTTTCTTACTTGGACCATCTACCGTTGGCTGGGTAGCAGTCATGGCATGGACCGTAGTCATTAACCCTTCCGCTAGCCCAAAATTGTCATTAATCACTTTAGCAATGGGAGCAAGACAGTTAGTTGTGCAACTGGCATTGGAAACGATACTATCTTTAGCCGGGTCATAGGTATCGTGATTGACACCCATCAACAGGGTGGGAACCAAATCAGGGTTTTTAGTAGGAGCAGAGATTACCACCCGCTTCGCTCCCGCTTGTAAATGCTTAGATGCCCCATCATAGGTGGTAAATAGACCCGTAGATTCTACTACATATTCCACACCGAGTTTCGTCCAAGGCAGCTCCTCTGGGTTTTTAATTGAGACACAGGGGATTTTCTTGCCATTGACCACAATTCCATCAGCTTCAGCTTCTACGGTACCCTTGAAACGACCATGGGTTGAGTCGTATTTGAGTAAATAGGCGATAGTCTGTGGTGGAACTAGGTCATTAATGCCCAGCACTTCGATTTCTGGGTAGTTGAGGGCAGCACGGAATACGAGTCGTCCGATACGACCAAATCCATTGATACCCACTTTGACAGTTGCCATGGACAAATCTCCTTTAAGAGGTTTACAAATTTACGTTTGTCGATAATTAATAATCCTCATCCAGCGATGCAGAGGTGCGACCCGTGATGGCGAGCAATCCCTCACCATCACGGAAAGCGCACCTAAGAAGATTAATTCTTCCTTTGTTGTTGACAGCTGGGAGCATCAAAACTATCATGAACGGATTGCAAAGCAACCAGATGTGACTCAATCATTTTTGCTAGGCATCCAAGCTATTGTTTATAGCTCACTATACTCATTATTTGTTAATCCTTTAACTTAATTTAAGACTGTGGTAATTGGTGTCAATCTCTACCACTGTTCTGTGTTAAACTTCAAAGAAATAAAAGAGAAGGTAAGCATTGACATGACCCCTGAGAGCTGAATGTTAAATGCTTGCCATAAAATTAACCTTTTCTTTAAACCTACTCTTTAAATTTTTATCTACAATTTAATTAAGCTGGTTTTGGCATTACCTCTATGAAAGTCGCTGTCTTTAGTACCAAAGTCTACGACCGACAGTTTCTGGAAGCTGTTAATTCCCAATACGGTCATGAATTAACTTTTTTTGAACCGCACCTCGATACTCAAACGACTATTTTGGCATCAGGATGTCCAGCAGTATGCGTTTTTGTCAATGATTCCCTCAACGGACAAGTGTTGGAAAAGCTGGCGCAACAGGGAACTCGTCTGATTGCTCTACGCTGTGCTGGTTTTAATAATGTGGATGTCACAAAAGCGACAGAATTGGACATGACAGTAGTGCGTGTTCCCGCTTACTCCCCCTATGCGATCGCTGAACATACGATTGGCTTAATGCTAGCCCTGAATCGCAAGATACATCGTGCTTATTCTCGAGTACGAGAAGGAAATTTTTCCCTAGATGGACTCTTGGGATTCGATATGCATGGTCGAACTGTAGGCATCGTGGGAACTGGTAAAATTGGTGTTATCGTAGCCCAAATTCTCACTGGTATGGGGTGTCAATTAGTGGCATATGATCCTTATCCAAACCCGGAGTGTCAAGCTTTGGGGGTCAAGTATGTAGAGCTAGCTGAACTCTTTGCTATCTCTGATATTATCACGCTACACTGTCCCTTAACTCCTGAAAACTATCATCTGATTAATTCCGAAGCTCTAGAGCAGATGAAACCAGGTGTGATGCTAATTAATACTAGCCGAGGGGGATTGATTGATACCAAAGCCATTATTGGTGCGCTCAAGTCTAAGAAAATTGGCTATCTCGCTCTGGATGTCTATGAGCAAGAATCTGCCTTGTTTTTTGAGGATTTGTCTAATGAAGTCATTCAAGATGATATTTTTGAACGTTTACTCACGTTTCCTAATGTAATTATTACTGCTCATCAAGCTTTCTTCACTGAAAATGCCCTCGATAACATTGCTGAAACTACACTATCTAATATTACTAACTTTGAGAAAGGTGTTCCTTGTCCGAATAAAATTATTATTAATAGAGAATAGGTCATAATATTAAATCAGCTTGAATACCAAATCTTAACAACTAGTGACCTCGGCAAAATTCAATCAAGATTTTAGTAATTGGTAATCCTAATCTAATTACAATTATCAATTACCAATTACTAAATTAGCCTAAAGTAAGCATTCAGCCGTCAGCCGTCAGCCGTCAGCCGTCAGTGGTCAGTGGTCAGCTTATTTTATTCAAAAGTACCGATTGCGCTACGCGCACGCTGCGCGAACACTAGCCTGACCATTTCCGTAGCGTGGCCATTCGCGTAGCGTGGCCCAAAAGCCAAGGCCAAGGTCTTTGGCTGATAGCTGATAGCTGATAGCTGAATGCTTACAGTCTAAAACGCACTAGGAGGAGGGGCAACAAAGGAACGAGGAGGGAAGACTTGTAAATCAATATGCTGCTCTGGACTGAAATTAAGACCTGCTTGTAGTTGAGCAAATTGTTGCTCTTCAAAGGACAGAGCACCTGTAGTTTTATTGTAGGAGATTTGATCAATATCAAGTTCCCCAAAACTAACAATTTCAATCCTGTCTCCCTGTTGGATATTGAAATCGGTAATCCTGTCAATTCCGCTTTCAGGTCGTGGAACTTCCGAGTCAGAGTTACTCGATAATAGAAAACTATCAGTTATGTTGATTCCCGTTGAAGGTTGTAGCGGTTGTGATGGAGGCATTGAAGGCGGGAAGATCGGTAATGGACGATTTGTAAATGTGAAGCGGAATATATCAGCTCCATGACCACCAGTCAGGGTATCGCTTCCGTTGCCACCTACCAGAGAATCATCACCATTACCACCAATTAGAGAATCATTCCCGCCACCAAAGACATTTTGATCATCACCATCACCAATCAGGGTATCATTGCCAGTCCCACCAATGAGAGTATCACTGCTACCCCCACCTTCGAGCACATCATTTCCGTCTCCACCGTCAAGGATGTCACGACCTGGATTATAGTTTATGGGAATTCCAGTCAAACGCCTACGAACATCACCTAAAAGGGAATCATCACCAGCTCCGCCTTTTAGGGTATCATTACCATCTGCTCCGTTGAGCGTGTCATTTCCTGTGCCACCGTCGAGGAAATCATGATCAGATGTCTGTTTAATCTCAAACAAATTCAAGAAGCCAAAGCTAGGACCCGGTCCACCAGTAAAGACATCATTCCCTGAGCCACCAATCAGGGTATCATTACCCTCTCCACCATCGAGAGTATCCGAATCCTCCTCCCCTTCAAGACGGTCATTACCTCCTCGACCATTGAGAATATCATCCCCAGCTCTACCTTTGAGGGTATCATCCTGTGAGCCACCGTTGAGAGTATCGTTGCCACTGCCACCTATGAGAATTACACTAGTATTTGTAGTATTTGTTTCCAACCCCACGAAGTTCAAGTTAAACATTGATTCGATCACCTATTCCTATCCAACTCCGACCTCCTTTATTGTCTGGTCTTAGGTATGGTAACGGTAGCCAAATTGGCAGTATTTGGCCAATTTGACCGGTTTCTTGCTGCGCGTTCACGCTTGTCGGAAAACCCGAGCGGCGTCGCACCGTAAAATACCGTAAAAAATGCTCAAGAACTATTGACGTTTTCCGAAAATTTTGCTTCCTAGGCGAATCATCGTTGCCCCTGCTTTAATAGCTTGCAAATAATCTCCCGACATTCCCATTGACACTTCTTTTAAATTTAACTGAGTTGTTTGATTAAGCTGTTCCTTGAATTTAGCAACTTCTACAAATGCATCAAAAATTTCAGCTTCTGATAACCCCAAGGGAAGAATCGTCATTAACCCTTGAATATCTAAGGAATCGCAAGCTTGCAATTCTGGTAGCGTTTCTAATAACTGCTCAACAGACCAACCATATTTATTAGGATCGGGCAATATTTTAAGTTGTAAACAAACCTTAGGCCGTTTATCTAACTCATTCGCCCGCCGATTTAAACTCTGGGCTAACTTTAAATCATCAACGGAATGGATCCAGTCCATTGTTTGAACAGCAAGTTTGGCTTTATTCTTTTGTAAGTGACCGATAAAATGCCAGGAAATATCTTCTAAATCTTGTAACTGTTCCTGCTTAGCACAAGCCTCTTGCAAGCGATTTTCTCCAAAATCACGAATTCCAGCACCATAGGCTTCCCGCATTTTGTCTACAGATACGGTTTTGCTCACCGCAATTAAACGGACATTAGGCTTTAACTTTTGACGAATCTGCTGGATATTATGAGTAATAGGTGTAGTCATAGTGAAAGGTATTTTTTCCATAGTCTTCCCTATTCCCTTTTTCCTCCATACCTTTAACCACCAATCACTTTGGACAAATCTTGCAGGATTACCTCAGCTGACTGGTATCTGTCAGCGAAATGATAGCTTACCATCTTTTCTATAATTTGGGCAAATTCTTCAGGTACATCTGCCAGGTTGCGCCAGATCACTTCACCAGTTTCTGGGGAAATGGGCAAATGATAGGGACGAATTCCAGTTAATCCTTGAATCCCAATCATACCTAAAGCATAAATATCACTATTGAAACTGGGGTGTCCCGCTAATTGCTCTGGTGGGGCATAACCACGAGAGCCAATGGCAACCGTATCATTTTTTTCCTCACTTTGCTCTGGGCTTTTAATCTGTTTAACTGCTCCGAAGTCAATTAGTACCAGTTGACCATCAGTTTGACGACGGATAATATTGCCAGGTTTGATATCCCGGTGGATGACGCCGTATTTGTGGATAAAGACGAGAATTTCTAAAATATCTTTCAGTATATCTGCGACTTCCTTCACTCCAAGCCGTTTATCTACTGGTAATTCGTCACTAAGGGACTGACCGGGAATATATTCTTCCACTAAGTAAAATACTTGATCTTCTTCAAAATAAGCTAGTAGTCTAGGAATCTTTAAATGATTACCCAAGATTTCTAATATTTCTGCTTCAGTGCGGAATAGGCGTCTGGCAATTTTCAAGAATTGCGGATCGCTACGAGCTGGTTTCAATTGCTTGACCACACACTGGGGTGAACCAGGTCGCTGAGTATCTTCTGCTAGATGGATTAGACCAAACCCACCCGAACCAAGAACACGCTTAGTTTGGTAGCGTCTAGCTAGGAGGTTATGTTCGGGTCGGTACTCTACCGATGTGCCATCAGGGTCTGCACCTGCTGTTGGGTTCCAAATTGCTGTGGCATCTTCTTGAGATAAATCGGTTTGTGGTATCGGTATAGTTTTGGTGTTAGTGCTGGAGATGGTTTCGTTTTTTTCTTTCAACAACGCCTGTAACAAGGCTAAGTTCTGTTCCTGTTCTTGAGCTTTTGCTTCAATTTTGCGGCGCTCTTGCTCTGCTTTTATACTCTCCTGTTTAGCCTTGTAACCGGTGTAAGTCATTACACCAGTACCCGAAAGGATTAATGCCAACGCAGGTGCCACAACAGGTATCCATCCTGAGTTGAGTAATAGCAGGTAGGATGTTCCGAGCAAAATACCTAGAGCAATGCTCTCAGAGAGTACTAACTGTCGAGTGTTGCGGCTTACCCCAACTAACACGCCCCCTATTAGTGTCCAACCCCAAATCCACAAGCCTTCTGTCCACTCAGACCAAAACCAAAACTGTCCTCTTCCCTCTCCAAGTGCGCCACTGAGCAGTTGACTCACGATTTGACCATGTATCATGACTCCTTGCATATGCTTGCTTTCTTTTTGAGCAAAACTGTAGGGTGTTAAGAAGTCATCATCTTTGATACTAGGAGCATTCATACCGATTAGGACAATCCGGTCTTTGACCAAGTCTGGTTCAATCTCCTCATTCAGAACCTTAGTTAAGGTAACGGTATCGGCAAGGTGATCAGCAGAGCGGTAATTCAATAAAATTTGGTAGCCTCCCGTATCCCCCTTTTGGTAACCTCCAGCAGTAGGAGATATCTTTTTATAGACTGTTTTTCCTAGCTTGATCTGTTTTCGGGAGATGTTTTCGGGCTTGATTCCCCGCTGTTCCAAATAGCTTCGGGCTAACTGAAAGCCGAATGATAATCTGGTGGTGCAACCCACGATGCTGGTATTATCACTGGTATTGTCAAAAAATAATGGAGCCCGCCGGACGATTCCATCGGGATCTTCAAGTAGATTAACAAAGCCTACACGATGCTGAGAAATTTTTGGGGGGGCTGCAACACTGGATGCTTCTGATTGACCCCGATAGCAAATTGGAATTATGCGATCGCTACTTTGCAGTAGTTCAGAAAATTCGCCATGACCCGGTTCTACTGGACTGTCTCGAAAGATATCGACACCAATGACAGCGGGTTGATGTTGCTCCAGCTTCTGTAATACCTCATACATTACAGCATCTTTGATTGAAGACCCTCCTGGAGCTGTTGTGCCTTTTAAATCTGGCTCAGTCACCTCTACTACTAAGAGGCGGTCATCCGGTGGTAAAGCTGGTCGCAGCTCTATCATCCGGTCGAAAGCCTTTAACTCAAAAAACTGCAACATTCCTAGGTGCTTAGACCCTAGCATTAAACCAGTTACGGCCAAACTCCCTATCAATGCTGGATTTATCCCAACATATTCCCCCAAGCGTTTCAGCCGCGACCAAGCTTTCGTCGGTTTTGGGGGCGGGGGGGAGGGATTTTCCGCCTGGGGGCTAAGTTTTGAGTTGTTTGGTGACTCTTCTGTGGCCACTTTTACCAGCTGAGCACTCATATATAATCATTATCACTAGAAATAATCACCCTTGATGTTCACCCTTGATGATTCTATTAATCATACGATTAACAGTTTAATCACCCTGTAGAGTAGTGACTCATTCCTTGATTCTTAGCCCTGATCTAAGTCCGAAAGGTTGCTCTGATTATTTTCCCGATCGATTTAATCGATTGAGCAGAAGCAATGGAAGCGAAGTTGCTTACACTACCATTTTGCTTTTTTTTCCTTAGGAAGCAAGTCGTGATTATTCTGTCAAGCTATCAATCGGAGCATATTAAATTTGTCTTCAAGTTCGCCGTGGTCAACCACCCTTATCCCAATTGTTGATGCCCACCTGACTAATATCTTGGGTAATTCCACATTGACAGTTTTGACGGCAAAAATTTGCACTTAGCCTATACAAACAGCTTCCTGTATTTCAGCTCAACCATCAGTGGATAGTATTTATCCAAGATATCGGCAAGCTTCACTACTCACAGGATATCCTACCACCAACTTTTCGGTTTTTGATTGCTTTATCCACACTATTCGGTTCAATCCCTGGTTGATATTTCCTACAGGCGCACTACTAATCTACACCATCATCAACCCTGCCAACTGATCATCCCACCATGACCTAAGTGGTTCATAGGTAGGATGAATCGTAGGGCTTATTGATTACGTAGTCTTTATCAGAGACAAACGTTGGTCAGGTATTGAGGTTACTCACCCCCGGATTCATCCGTTGGGTTTGTACTACTCCCTTCTGACACAACTAGCGAGATTTTTGGGAGATATGTCTAAATTTGTCAATATTTATCCATAAAACCAACCCCTAGAGCCAAACAGGTTTTCTAGCGGGGCAGAAGTTTACCGGAAACCCACGGCGGCTTGCCAGACAAAGGCTAGCAGCAAGAAGAACACAGGGATGACTGGTAGAACGTCCACCACTGGACCAAAAATAGAGTAAGCTTCGGGTAATGTTCCTAACAGGAGTGCAGCTTCCATATCTTAAATCTTCCTTTCCAACACAGATTTAATAATTGACATGTATCTTAACATGAAGTGAACAGCCAATGAGCAAATTGTGTAGTGAATTGATCACTTAAGATGGCTGCCCTGATCGCTTGAGTAAACCGAATTAGCTCAGTCACATTGTGGTGAGAGAGTAACATATAGCCTAGAGATTCACGCGATCGCACTAAATGGTTCAGATAAGCACGACTGAAATTCTGACAGCAATAGCAAGGACAACTGGCATCTAAGGGGGAAAAATCTTCCCGAAACCGGGCATTTTTCAAGTTCCAGCGTTCCCCCTGCACTAAGGCAGTACCATGACGTCCCAGGCGAGTGGGAATAACGCAGTCAAACAAGTCTATCCCAGATGCGATCGCTAAAACCATTTCCCTGTAGGTACCGACCCCCATCAGATAACGAGGCTTATGCCATGGCAGTAATGGAGCAGTTGTCTGGACAATTTGGTGAATCAATTCAGGCGGTTCCCCTACACTGACACCACCAATGGCATAACCTGGTAAATCCAACTCGACCAAGGATTCGGCAGCTTTTTGACGCAAATCTAGGTACACCCCACCCTGAACTATACCAAACAAAGCTTGTTCATTGGGGCGATTGTGAGCAACAATACAGCGTTTGAGCCAGCGATAGGTTCGTTGAGTTGCTAATTCCACCTCAGTTCGCTCAGCTGGATAGGGGGGACACTCATCAAATGCCATGATCACATCTGCTCCCAAGGCATGCTGAATTTCCATACACCGTTCTGGGGTTATATCAATCATCCGCCCATCCCGAGGAGATCGAAACCTCACCCCCTCTTCAGTAATAGTACGGAGCTGGCTTAAGCTAAAGACCTGAAAGCCACCAGAATCAGTCAAGATTGGTCCGTTCCAACCCATAAATCGATGCAGCCCACCCGCTTGTTTAATGATGGCTTCTCCTGGTTGCAGATGGAGATGATAGGTATTAGCCAAAACCATTTGGGCCCCAGCTACCTCTAACTGGGCTGGTGTTAGAGTTTTTACCGTTGCTAGGGTGCCTACTGGCATAAACCTGGGAGTTTCCACCACACCATGGGGGGTCACAAACACCCCAGCTCTTGCTTTAGTGTGGCTACAGGAAGCCTGACATTGAAATGAAAAATTAATTTTCTGTTGATTCAAGTTGATCTAGGTCTTGAAATATCGTTAACTAGACGATAGCGTCTAATTCAGTTAACCCAGGTGAAACTCTTGCGTCTTTGATATTGTGTATTCGATGCATCCAACTTGAAGCAAGCCAATACTTATACCCTTGAATTTCATTTATCAACCTGTAACCTGTAACCTATAACCTATAACCTTCTAACCTTCTAACCTTCTAACCTAAAAAGGACAATCTCCATCATCATCAATTTGCACATCCCATTTCGCGCTTAGAACCTGTGTGACCATAGCTTCAAGGGCTTCCGCCTGAAGTTGCTCAACACACTCTTGTTGTAAGGGATTCAACAGGGGAATTAGCCGCAACTGACGATTTTCGCTAATTAGGTCAAAGTAAGCTTCTTGCTCTGGAGACTGACTCAGTTGTAAATAGTCAAAACTATGGACATTGATGTAAAGTGTCCGATTGGCAATCAGGGTAGAGCAATGGGGATCAGCAAATACTTCCTGAACTAACCCTTCCCCCTGGTTTTTTAGTTGACCATCGAGAGTGTGGATGTAACGGACGCAACCTAAATCACCAAGCAAGCGTTTCATATCTCGCTTGTTGATGATAATGCCAGTTTCAATGATGCAAGGAGCTGGGAGTTGGTGTCTAGATTGGTGGTGACTCATGGATAAAAGCCTATAATGCTTTTCAGGGCTGATATTGACATGCAACTGGTTAATTTAATTGATTGGCGAGGCAAACCTAAAGGTGAAACCAATTGATGAGAACACAGCTACGGCAACGGGTTAAAACCAACAATAAAGGTGTTAGGTGTTGGGTTAATGGTTATCGTACTTAATACCTAATCTAAGCATGCTTAATTGTTAATACAAGGGTATAAGCGTATAAGCGTGCCTAGTAAGCAGCAACAGATAATTCCAATAGATGCAGGGAATAATCGCGTGTTAGGTGTTTATCCTTAAATAGTTCATAGTCAACTAGTCAAATCTAGACAACTAGATTACTACTTTTTAAGGGTTTACCCTTATTGAGTAAACACCAACAGCTTATACCCCAAATGGGATAAACCCATTGCCAACTACTTTTCGACCAAGGAATGTTGATTGAGCCGTTTTGGTCGGCACGAACTAACTAGATTAGCAGCCCGTTGCTGTTGAGACCTAAGCCATAGGGTGAGGTAACTTGCTGCTTATAACAACAGCTTATGACACAATACTATCTCAATCTTTCGATGGTGCTCAAAGGAAAATTCAATAAATTTCAGTAACACCAGTTACCCATGAAGTATTTCACTGGACAACAATTTAGGCAATGGGGACGTCAACTTTTCCGTTATTTGAGGGGTGCTATAACTTTTTATACCAGCATACCTCTACCAGGTACCCAGGAGATGGAGTTTCGGGGGATTGCCCGTTGGGCACCGATCATCGGATTGCTGATTGGGGGAATACTGATAATATTAGACATCTTATTGCAACAGTTGGGGATGCCAGCACTTACTCGCTCTGTTGCAGTTGTGGTCAGCTGGCTTGCCCTGACTGGAGGATTACACTTAGATGGGGTGATAGACACAGCTGATGGTTTAGCAGTTCCAGATCCCCAGCGCCGTTTAGATGTAATGGCAGATAGTGCTACAGGAGCCTTTGGGGCAATGGCAGCCTGTACTCTATTACTGATCAAAACCGCTGCCCTAACTGATATCGGGGCTTATCGGTGGGCAGCTTTGATGGGAGCAGCTGCTTGGGGACGCTGGGGACAAGTAGTAGCGATCGCATTTTATCCCTATCTCAAACCCACCGGTAAAGGGGCATTTCACAAACCATGGATACGTATTCCCCAAGATATTCTCTTGGGATTATTCGTTGTCTTAAGTTTATCTCTAGTGCCAGTGTTGCTAGATCCCACAAATACTTGGTTATCCTTAACCATGGCCATCGGAGGATGTGCGATCGCTCTACTGACTGGCGGCTGGTTTCACCGCCAGCTGGGGGGACATACTGGAGACACTTACGGAGCAGTGGTGGAATGGACAGAAGCCCTGTTTCTGTGCTTACTGACCCTGATCCTTAACTAATTACTTTTACTAATTCTTTGTCAAAGACGACCTGTTAGTTTATCGAGTACTTACCGACTCGACCACTAACCCCCTAAATTGGTTTAAGTCTGGTTATCTTTAATCTGAACTTGCCACCGCCGGTTGAGCCAAAGGCACGCACCCTGATAATGTACTCATCTGTCTCAGTAATGCGAGCAAATAGCAAGGAGTTAGTACTGCCATCAGGTCCATCATCATTTTCCGCTACCATAGAACCGTCAGAAGCGATCACAGAGATCATCGTGTCAAAGTTGTCTGAGATCAGGTCAATGGCAACTTGGTCTCCCGCATCAAGAGTTACTACATAGTCTCGGGCAAAGCCACCATCCCCGATCGGAATATCTTTCTGAGTCAGGGTGTCAACAATTTCTTTGCTATGAGAAATCGGCTGCGGATTGTACAGGTTTTGTGCTCTGACTACCGGTGCAGTTACGCTCGTTGCCAACAACGTTGCTGCCACAGGCATAACCCAGCTAAACCAAGCAGCAAAAGCTTTACTCATTTAAATATATCTTTACGTTAGTAACATTTCTAACACTGTACCGTAACCCCCTTAAAAAAGGAGGGTCGTGTCGAGTATGGGTCTAAAACAGACCCAGGCTATCCCCTGACGATACAACTAGGTTACTTTACTACTGACGGGATGTCTCACCGCCAAATTTATGATATTTTCCGTACTTTACTCTAGTTATTTTAGCGAATGCGATCGCTATTGCCACCTCACTTCGACATCACCAACTTTATCCAAGAATTAAAACCTTCGAGTCAGGTCTCCTCTCTCCTCAAAAAAACCGCCAATTTCTGACATCAAACTGAGGGTATTTAACTCAATAGTTACTTCGGAAGAGATTTTTTTAACTAGACCTTGTCAATGATTAATTTATCCTATATAATAGTGATATAGGAAGAGTTAAAACAAAAGAGAAAAATGAACAAGTGTGTTTGTACTACCGAAGCAGCATCTCTCTTAGGTATTTCTTCTCGGCGATTGCGCCAACTTCTAGAGAAGGGTCGGGTTCGGGGTGCCTATAAAAGCGGGAAATTCTGGATTATTCCCTTGTTTAACAATCTCCCGCAAATCACCAAGGGCACTAGAGGACCAAAAGGGAAATGGCGCACTAATCGTGCTCCGGCTATAGCTAAGATCAATGTCAACCGCAATAACATTGGCTCGAATATCCACAAAAACCCCGAAGAACGGAAGCCAGTGATTTCCGTAAAACGCAGCGGCAACAATATATACGGCAACCAAGTAGAAATCCTTGGTCCGTGTCGGATTGTCTATAATCCCGATAACCCACTATCTTGTGGAGCTCGTCTATGGATCGAGACTTTCAGTGATGTCCACTTCATTGGTGGCAGCTTCCCTGCCAGCTAATGGTGGATTTTGGAGCGTCCGCTCACCATAGCGCAATAATCGTTGGATCGTTTCCAGACGGTTGTCCCATACCTGGACTTGATACGGTTGCTCAACCGATTGTCCAAACATCCACGTTTGAAAGCGAGTACGGAAGGATGACATGGACAATTGTGCTGATAGCAAGCTCATCATGGATGGCTTGTCCGCTAGTCGATTCAGCAACAGGGAAAGGGTATCGGCTTGTTGTCCCCACTCTGAAAGGTCTGGTTCCCCAATTACTATTTGATTATTTGCTAACATAAAACTCCATTCCTGTTGCAGAGCCTGATAACGTTCTGCTGCAGCTAGGAACGGTTGACGGTAAGGTACTTGTACTTCAGTGGTAGGCTCTTGTTGTCCTTGAGTGCGAGTCAAGATGCCCCTGAGATTATCATTGAGATTTTCTACTGCAAATAGGGCATAGCCAGGAGCTGGTAAATCTCGCAGCAGTTGAATTTGGTCAACAGCTACAATATCGGGCAAATTCAATAGGCGAATCCCTGGTAAAACTAAGGCTGAGCTTAGGGAGGATTTTTTTAGCCATGGTTGGGCTAATTTTTGTAACTCTTCCGTTTCCAACGCATAAGTCATCGGTACCATCAGGTCAATCTCACCCCGAGACGCCCAATCTTCCCAGTTTTGTTGGATTTTTTGCAATCGGTCTTCCCTAGGCATGGGAAATACAGCAGCAGAGATAATCAACTCGGGACGTTTCTGCCGCAGCATTTGTGACACTGACTTGACTAAAGTGTCGATTTGCTCTATACGAAAATCTGTCCACTGTCGCCATAAGTTCTGATTCTTTGGGTCAATCTCAATGGGGTCAACACCGGTCAATTCCTGGAACTGTTCACGGGCGGCCTTACCATAGCCAAAGGTATGACCAGCTTTGGGGTCTTGAAACGGGTAGCGAATATAGTCGAGCTGAATCCCATCCACTTCATAGTTGCTGGCTATCTCTTCCAATAGCTTGGTTAGATAATCCCGCACTTCCGGATTAGCGGGGTCAAGAAATGCCTTTCTAGTTCTCTTGTGAAACACACGTTTTTCGTTATCCAAGATTGCCCAGTCTGGATTCTTCGATAGCACTGGTCCGAGATAGTCTGCTGGTTGATCCAAAACCGCATTGTGACGCTGGTTAGCTGCAGCAAACATCCAAACCCAAGCGTGCAATTCCATCCCTCGCTCATGGGCTAACTTCACTGCCGCTTTTAGAGGATCCCATCCCTCAACCAGGGGATTTTGCTCTGGTGCGATCGCACTCGGGTAAATCGTATAACTAGCGTTAACCGTTTCAAAAAAGATGGTGTGAAAACCAGCTGTAGCCAATTTGTCAAAAATCTTAGCTAAATCTTTTTCAGACTTGGCTTTAACAATAGTACCCCGGTCTAGCCAAATGGCTCGAATCTCTGACTGGGCTAGTTTACGATCAGTTGGGTAGTTTTCCCACAGAGTATTTCGTGCTGTCATCCACAGCTGACTTGCCTTTTGATACTCTCTGCGAGCCACTGCTCGACGGAAGTTTTCCAAACCCACTCTGGCCTGATTCAATGCCTCAATAGCTGAGTCAGTAGCTGAGTTAGTTTCATTCGTTTTACCCTCAGAGGTTTCCTCGGAAGTTTCCGACACTTGCTTAGCACCAGCAGTGACAAATTGTTCGATAGCAGCACCTGTAGATAAATTCAGATTACTGTTAGCTGCATCGGCTCTTAGCAAAGCACTTTCAAACCGACCAATCAGATTTTCTAACTCCATCTCCATTGCAGTAGCTTGCTTTAGGGTTAGAATTCGTCTTCTATATCGTGGTGGTGGGGCTTTTGCTGGCTTGGGTGACGGAGCTAATCGGGAATTAGTAGGCTTGGCTGAAGCATCTGTGTTATTGCCAGACTCTGCATCTTCTGTTTCCACCTGTTTCTGGGCAATAGTGGTGTCGATATCCCGACAATGTTGTGGAGAGTGATCAGAGGATTCAGACGATGTAGATGAATTAGTGATGAGTTGGACATCAGTGAGATTGACATCAGTGACTTGGACATCATAGCGACCAAGAGCCGCTCGTAACCAAGCACTATCGACCTCCGCCGGAGCTACCCGATCGATACCCCAGCGCCAACCAAAAAACGTAGCATTATTAGAGGTTACTACAGCAGGGGGCTTGTCAACCTGACTCCAGACTGCAACAGTAGTGGAATTAAGATCAGCAGGAATAAGAGTGCCCCCCTGGATGATACCTGTAATTCCAGTATCCTGCACCCATGTTTGGTTACTGTCTGGGGAAGGATGGAGGATAGAGGGTTGGGTCATCGCAAACCCCCAATAGGCACCCAAAAGCTCACGCAATTGTTTGCGGATGTCAGGTTTGGAAAGTAACCCAGTAGGACCGCTAACAATAACTTTTCCTCCTTGTGCGATCCATTCCTGTAACGCTTGGAATTGTTTGGGGTGGAGGAACTCGACATTGGGCAAAAATAGCAAGTTAGTGTTCTCGAAGTCAGAGGCTTTCTTAACGTCAGTCAAGTCAACAATACAGTAGTTAACTCCAATTGAATGTAAGCGTTCGGTAATGCCAGACCAATGCCCTTGATTATCTCGACTTTTAACTACTCCCAGTTGCACCGTTTCAGCTCTAGCAGCTGGTAACCATGGTAGACAATTGAGCAAAAGCCCGATCAAGGTACTAACTACAATAGTCTTGGGCTCGATAGGATTAGATTTGACTCTGGTTAAATCTCCGATCAAGGGGGTTAGCTGCTTGGACAAAGAGCACTGCCAATTGGAACTACTATCGCTACTCCTGAACACCGTTCACTCCTTAAAATTAGTTATCAAAATCTTAACCTCTGTTGGTAATTAACAAGGTTAGCGAGAAGTGGGGATTTAGATCACACAGATAGTGGCAGGTATTGGTTCAATTGTAGTTTATGACTGGTATATCCCATACGGGATATCATCTCAGCTAATTCTAGCCGAGATGAAGGGAATAGTTTTACCATCAATGATTACTTTTCTTTAGTTGATGATTCACATAACTACGAAGAACGTTATTAATTGATGATTGATAGCCTTTTCCTTGACTTTTAAACCAGTCTATGATGTCACTATCTAAGCGAATAGAAATCGCTTTTTTAGTAATTGGTTTAACCATTTTGGCATTTTCCCAAAAATGATCGTCTAACTCAGGTATATCTGAAGTATCAATTTCAGAGTCAGGAATATTTTTGATTTCTTCAAGTCGTTTGGGCGAGATACTCATAATACTTTCTCTTTTCCTTAGGGGTAGCTTTTCGAGCAGAAATTAATCGAATTTTACTGTTTCTTTCGGTGTGGGCTACGGTGACAATGACAACGCCTTGTATGGCACCGATGCTGATTTCTCTGATTTCATCATAATCGTATCGTTCATCAATTGAAGTAAAAACGATTCCAAAGAAGATTTCCTTTGCTTCTTCAAAGCTGATGCCATGTTTTCGCTGATTTTGTCGGTTTTTGTTTTCGTCCCATTCAAATTCCATTAAATTGTATATACTTTTTGTATATACAATAACTTTAACATAAAATTTAGTTTTTTTCTATCCTACTTTCCGGGAAATGGTATATGGACGCGATCGCATTCTAGGGTAAGCGCAAGAAAACATTGCCCATAGTCTGCATTGGCTAGATATGCTGATTGCTGATTGCTGATTGCTTACCTAGGGAGTAGGAGTATGAAGTAAGGTGAAGAAAATTGGATGGCTCTGATAATTATTAAAAACGCTAGAATTACTGATAAGGAAATATATAGCGTTTGTGTTTGAGATGTAAATCTTTATGGTTTTTTTTCTTGGAAAATAAAACTCCGAATCTCTTTCCCCTTTTGCCTCTTTCAGCAATTCCTGTGTTTACAACCCAGATCCAAACGCTATAAACCCTACCGAAATTAATATCCTGGATAGGTTGGGTATCTCCCATGAAAACTAATAAGCATCGGTCAGTGTGTGGGAAATTAAAGCAGCAGTTAAATAACAGAGTTAAACGCTGGTTTAATTCCCCTAAAAATGGTCATAGCAGCACCACACAACCAATAGCTGTTAATGTGGCAGAGCCTTATGCTCCCTACAAACCTCCCTCAACTACTCAGCCACCTAACCACAGCAACGGCGTAGGTAATAATACCTGGCTCCCTGGTTATCGGCTACAAAACGGTAAGTACACTATCGAAAAAAAACTAGGAGAAGGTGGGCTGGGTATTACCTATTTAGCCCGAAATAATAAAACAGGCGATCGCATTGTTATTAAAACTATCCTTAATCATGTACTACGCCAAGATAATTTATTAGAATATTGGAAAATTTTTGCCAACGAAGCGGTAAAGTTAGCCCAATGTAGCTGTGGCAATCCTCATCTAGTCAGCTTATGTGAAGAAATCATCCGAGAAGGTGAATTGCCCTGCCTAATCATGGAATACATCGAGGGGGAAACCTTGTCGGCTCTGGTGAAACGGCAGGGTGTGCTTTCGGAAGAGAAAGCCTTGCTTTACATCCAGCAAATTGGTAGCGCCCTCTGGGACATTCATCAGCAAGGGTTGCTCCATCGGGATGTTAAACCCAATAACATCATGGTGCGGAACGATGGTACTGGTGCGGTGTTGATTGATTTGGGTATTGCTACTAAGTTTGTCCCTGGGGTTACCCAAACTCATCTGTGTGGGCGGACTCCAGGCTATGCTCCTCTGGAACAATATGAGTGGCGGTCCCAACAGGGTCCCTACACTGATGTTTATGCTTTGGCCGCTACCTTGTATGTGCTCTTAACTGGAAAGAAACCAGTATCAGCTGAGGATAGGGCTGAGGGAGCTGTATTACCACCACCAAAGGATTTTAATCCCAAAATTAGCGATCGCATAAATCAAGCCATTCTCCATGGTATGAATTTGGTGGCAAGGGATCGCCCTCAGTCTATACCAGAATTTTTCAACTTACTGGGTATTGAATTACCAAATAATAGTAGCACAAATACCACCAATAATCAAAAACAGACAACTGCTCAAGTTGGAGAATTTTATATACAACGTCCTCAAGATGCTGAGTGTTATCAAAAGATTGTACAACCAGGGGCACTAATTCGGATTAAAGCACCGAAGCTGATGGGTAAAACCTTACTCAGTCATCGGATTCTTGATTATGCTAAATCTAGGGATTATCGCACGGTTTATTTGAATCTGAATGAGTTTCCTTGCCATGACTTGGATATATTTTTACAGTCTTTTTGTGTGCGGGTTACTCAAAAATTGAAATTACCTAATGAGTTGCAAAATTATTGGGAGGATAGTTTTTTTACCAGTGAAGTCAAGTGTAGCACCTACTTTGAAGAGTATTTGTTGGTTTCTTCAGAGAGTCCTTTGGTTTTATGTCTCGATAACCTAGAGCGAGTTTTTCCTCATCAACACGTTGCTGAAGGGTTTCTTACTTTGCTGCGGAGTTGGCATGAAAATGGCCAGTTTTATGAGAGTTGGAAAAGACTGCGGTTGATAGTGGTTTATGCTACGGAAGTTTATATTGAATTGGCTATCAATAAGTCGCCTTTTAATGTAGGATATCCTATAGATTTAACTGATTTTACTTTGAATCAGGTTCAGGATTTGGCGAAATTTTATGGCTTCAATTTATCAGTTAATTTACTACATGAATTAATGAGTATGGTAGGAGGACATCCTTATTTATTACAGTTAGCTTTCTCTACTCTTAGCAAAAATCCCAACATCACCATCGAGCATCTTTTAGAAACAGCCCCGACAGAATCAGGGATTTATCGCCATCATTTGCGAGAGCTTTTAAATAATCTCATGCTCCATCCCAATTTACTAAACGCTTTCAAAAAATTACTGACAACTACTCAAGCAGTGCGCCTGGATTATAAAGAAACCTATCTGTTAGAAAGTCTGGGATTAGTCAGAGCAATCGGTAATGATTGTATTCCCAGATATAATTTGTATCGTGAGTATTTTAGTAACAGACTTTTATAGTTGCGTAGGGTGCGTTAGGGACGGGCTTACCCTGATTTTCAGGCTCAAATCCCGGGTTGCGATCGTCCGTCCCGTAACGCACCAAGGGACGGGCTATGCCAACAGTGGCTATCGATAAAATCAGGGCTTGCCCAAAGGTGGTGCGTTACGGGGCGGGCTATCCCAACACTGGCCCTCGGTGTTGAACATGATGGCAAGCCCGCCCCTAACGCACCCTACGCAACTCCCCACACTCCCCAAACTCCCCACACTCCCTACTCCCTATTCCCTACTCCCTACTCCCTACTCCCTACTCCCTACTCCCTTTCCAATCATGAAAAACCAACCAACAATCTATCAAGTTGGGGGAAGTTTACCTAACAATGCTGCTACTTATGCAGTCAGAAAAGCTGATACGGAAATTTTTGATGCTTTGATGGCTGGGGAATTTTGTTATGTGCTCAACTCGCGACAGATGGGTAAATCTAGTTTGCGGGTAAAAACGATGCAAAGACTAATAGATAGGGGAGTAGCTTGTGCTTCTGTTGATGTTACCCAAATTGGCAATTACGTAACGTCAGAGCAATGGTATGCTAGCTTAATTAAGAGTTTGGTAAATAGTTTTAAGCTATCAGATAAATTCAAGGTTTTACCTTGGTTACGAGAGCGTCAGCAACTCTCGCCAGTCATGTGGTTGGGTGAGTTTATTGAAGAGGTGCTGTTGTCAGAGATTCCAGACAATATTGTTATCTTTCTGGATGAAATTGATAGTATTATTAAGGTAGAGTTTAAAGATGATTTCTTTGCCTTTATTCGCAGTTGTTATAACCAAAGAGCCGAAAAACCAGTCTACAATCGGCTGAGTTTTTGTTTGCTGGGAGTAGCAACTCCAGCGGATTTGATTCAGGATAAACAGCGCACTCCCTTTAATATTGGTCGGGATATTGAACTGACTGGCTTTACCTTTGAAGAAGCGAAAACACCACTGCTCCCTGGTTTGGTAGGTAAAGTGGATAATCCGGAACAGGTGTTAGCTGAGATATTGACCTGGACGGGGGGACAACCGTTTCTGACCCAGAAGTTGTGTAAGTTAATGGTGGAGCATTCTCAAGCTTCCCCCTTACAGCCGTGTTCAGATGAATTAACCTCACTACCAACAGCTGCAAGCCCCCTAAATCCCCCAATTCTGGGGGACTTTAACTCCAGTTCCCCCCAAAATTGGGGGGTTAGGGGGGCGAGATACTTTAACTCAATTTCAGTTGAACAGGTCGCCCGTACCCAGATTATTGAGAATTGGGTATCTCAGGATAAGCCAGAGCACTTGAAGACTATACGCGATCGCATTCTCAGAAATGAGCAACGGGCGAGTAGGCTGTTGGGATTGTATCAGCAGGTATTAGATCAGGGTAGTCTTGCCGCTGATGGCAGTGAAGAACAGACTGAATTAAAGCTATCGGGGTTGGTAGTGGAACGCAATGGCTATTTGAGCGTTAACAACCGGATTTATGGCAGTGTTTTCGATCGCGATTGGGTTAAGCAAGAATTAGCGAGACTGCGTCCCTATTCTGAAGCCTTTACCGCTTGGGTTGAGTCTGGGTGTAAAGATGAATCCCGTTTGTTGCGTGGGGTGGCGTTAGAGAATGCTCAAGCTTGGGCTAGGGGTAAAAGTTTGAGCGATTTGGATTATCAGTTTTTGTCAGCTGCTCAGGAATTAGACCGACAGGTATTAGTAGAAGAAAGGCGGATCTTAACTGAAGCAAAAGAAAAAGCGAAGTGGATCATAAGTATAGGTGGTACTGTACTGGGTTTGTCCTTAATTGTGGCTGTAGTGACTGGGATCAAAGCTAGAGATAATTTTAAACAATCACAGGAAGCTCAAACAGGTACCCGACTAGAACAACAAGGGGTTAGTATTTTACGACGCTTAGGAGGGGATAATGTTTACTATGGCGAGCGAGAGCTTTTATACTCAGCCATGGAGACTGGGCAACAACTATATAATATCGTGAAAGATGGTCGCCCCCTGGATAACTATCCTGCTATTAGTCCTCTGTATGCTCTACAGCAGAGTCTTAGTAAATTCAAAGAAAAGAGAAGATTTCGAGGACATGAATCCTTGGTATCAAGTGTAAGTTTTAGCCCCGATGGTAAGATGCTTGCTACTGCATCATTTGACCAAACTGTCAGACTCTGGGATTTACAGGGAAATCAATTAGCTCTGTTGAAAGGACATGAATCCTCGGTAAGAAGTGTAAGTTTTAGCCGAGATGGTAAGAGGCTTGCTACTGGATCCGACCTTACTGTGATACTTTGGGATTTAGAAGGAAATCAATTAGCTCTGTTGAGAGGACATCCATCCTCGCTATTAAGTGTAAGTTTTAGCCCCGATGGTAAAAGGCTGGCTACGGCATTATCGGACAAAACTGTCAGACTCTGGGATTTACAGGGAAAGCAATTAGCTCTGTTGAGAGGACATCAAAAGTTGGTAAGAAGTGTAAGTTTTAGCCTTGATGGTAAAACCCTGGCTACGGCATCAGACGACGCAACTGTCAGACTCTGGGATTTACAGGGAAAGCAATTAGCTCTGTTGAGAGGACATCAATTCCGGGTAAATAGTGTAAGTTTTAGCCGAGATGGTAAGATGCTGGCTACGGCATCATACGACAAAACGGTCAGACTCTGGGATTTACAGGGAAAGCAATTAGCTCTGTTGAGAGGACATCAATCCTCTGTATCAAGTGTAAGTTTTAGCCGAGATGGTAAGATGCTCGCTTCTGCATCAAAGGACAAAACTGTTAGACTCTGGGATTTACAGGGCAATCAATTAGCTCTGTTGAGAGGACATCAATCCGAGGTAAATAGTGTAAGCTTTAGCCTTGATGGTAAAACCCTGGCTACGGCATCAGACGACAAAACGGTCAGACTCTGGGATTTACAGGGCAATCAATTAGCTCTATTTCAAGGACATCAATCCTCGCTATCAAGTGTAAGCTTTAGCCCCGATGGTAAGATGCTTGCTAGTGCATCATCGGACAAAACGGTCAGACTCTGGGATTTACAGGGCAATCCATTAGCTCTGTTGAAAGGACATCAATCCGAGGTAAATAGTGTAAGCTTTAGCCCCGATGGTAAGATGCTTGCTAGTGCATCATCGGACAAAACGGTCAGACTCTGGGATTTACAGGGCAATCCATTAGCTCTGTTGAAAGGACATCAAGAGTTGGTATTTAGTATAAGTTTTAGCCGAGATGGTAAGATGCTTGCTACTGCATTATCCGACAATACGGTCAGACTCTGGGATTTAGAAGGAAATCAATTAGCACTGTTGAAAGGACATCTTGACTGGGTAGAAAGTGTAAGGTTTAGCCCCGATGGTCAGAGGCTGGCTACGGCATCATGGGACAATACGGTCAGACTTTGGGATTTAGAAGGAAATCAATTAGCACTGTTGAAAGGACATCTTGACTGGGTAGAAAGTGTAAGGTTTAGCCCCGATGGTCAGAGGCTGGCTACGGCATCAAGGGACAAAACTGTCAGACTCTGGGATTTAGAAGGAAATCAATTAGCACTGTTGAAAGGACATCTTGAGTCGGTAAATAGTGTAAGTTTTAGTACCGATGGTAAGATGCTTGCTAGTGCATCATCGGACAAAACGGTCAGACTCTGGGATTTACAGGGAAATCCATTAGATGTGTTGAAAGGACATCAAGACTCGGTAAATAGTGTAAGTTTTAGTCCCGATGGTAAAATGCTGGCTACGGCATCAGCCGACAAAACTGTCAGACTCTGGGCTGTTGAAGATTTAGGTGAGATGCTGGCTAGGGGATGTAAGTTGCTTGAAGATTACTTTGTGGATCATCCTGAATCCTTAGATAGCTTAAAGAAATGCCAAGATTAAGATGGCAAAATAGCTGCAGCTTCTGGTTTTGTTAAACAAGGTGAGGAGTTAGCGAAAGAGGGGGATGTGGAGGTTGCTATTGCTAATTTTAAAAAAGCCAAAGAATGGAATCCAGAGCTAGAATTACAGCCAGAGATAAAAGCCAAACAGCTAGCAGCTGCTGCTGCTAAAGTTGAACAAGGTGAGCAGTTAGCTAAAGAGGGTAAATTCACCAAAGCCCTATCTCTCTATAAACAAGCGCAACAACTAGATCCAAACCTAGAAATTGATGCTAATTCTTGGAATGAACTCTGTTGGTTTGGTAGTCTCCATGGATATGCTGCTGACGTGATGGATGCCTGTGAAAAAGCAATAATCAAAGATCCTAATCAAAAGTTTCATCAAGGTAATCGTGGTTTGGCTAGAGCCTTGACTGGGGATACAGCAGGCGCAATATCAGATTTTAAAGCAATTGTAGACTCGATTGATGATAATGAGTCGAAAGCAGAACTGCAAAAATGGATAGATGAGCTGCGGGCTGGTAAGAATCCTTTTACGGAAGAGGTGTTGAAGGGTTTACTTGAGGAGTAAGGGTAGGGAAGGCAATAGGCAATAGGCATGCTAGCAATAGGCTGTAGAACTGGCATCTTGCCAGTTTCATGCTTATTGTCGGGCGGGCAGGATGCCCACTCTACTGATATTGACACTGGCAGTAGAACTGGCATCTTGCCAGTTTCAATATATTTTTTGTAACAAAATTTTTCAAAATATGTTATAATTAAATATTTTTGTGCTATAGTATAAGGGTGGGCGCTGAGACGCCCAGAGTCAAGAGCTAGCCCGGTGAGTGTCCAAAATCTACGGGCTAGCTCTGGCTCCCCTAAAAAAGGAGACAATTTGATTATGAGTTATTCTGAACGCCTTCATCCGTGGGTGGTCATTAGGCTGTTACCACAAATGCAGCGAGTTGTTGTTGCTCGCTTCCGCAATCGATCGGATGCCGAGGGACATTTGTGGGCTCTGAAACGATTAATGCCTGATGCGGAATTTATAATTGTTTTTGATGTTGGGAATAATCCAGTAGGGAATAGGGAATAGGGAACAGGGAACAGGGAACAGGGGTCAAGAGATAGATTACCTAGGAAAATGTTGCTATGTTTGTTAATAACTGATTGTAGTGTTTCTCCTGACTCCTGACTCCTGACTCCTGACTCCTACCCTTACCAAAGGACTTTTTCAGCAAGCCCTACTTAACTCTTTCATTCACCGGAAAGCGGTCAAGTAACTGAGCAGCACGAATCGCATTAGCTTTTAAAGACTCTGATAGAGGCAACACATGGGGAATTTGGGATAATATATCTAAGGTTCGACGTAAGATTCGCACCACGTCCCCTTCATCTAAGCTGGTATTACCGCATATCTCCCGCCAGGATTTGCCTAATGACCACTGTTCTATTAGACCAATTAACCTATCCTCTGACCAAACCGGTAAGGCGACATGATATCGACGCTGTAGCTGAAATACTTGACGCCGAATCCTCCTGAGGTTTGTCAATGCTTCTAGCACTTCCTCACTTGGTTGATAGTTTGTCCAACTATCCGGTCTAGGAGTTTCCGTAACTAAAGCAGAGCAAGCTGCTGCCAGTTGGTGGGGGTCTAAA
The DNA here is from genome assembly GCF_010672755.1 of Moorena sp. SIO1F2. Taxonomy (NCBI): domain Bacteria; kingdom Bacillati; phylum Cyanobacteriota; class Cyanophyceae; order Coleofasciculales; family Coleofasciculaceae; genus Moorena; species Moorena sp. SIO1F2. The sequence goes on along the minus strand of NZ_JAAHFV010000020.1, from coordinate 23,887 downwards.
TCATCTAATTCTCCCGACAGCATGGCTAAGGCTAGCCACAACTCATTTTCTCCCCGAAGCGAAGCAGCCGCTTGCCCCAGAACAGTGGGAGTTAAGTCCTCCAAAGAACCAGATGCTTTTAAAATTTCAATCAGGTTCAGAAATTCGTGCCAATGCTGAGCCTGGTATTCTCGGAATTTAGCTTGACGTTGGTTAATTTGCTCCTGCAAAAACAACCGTTTTTTGTGGCGTTTGATCAGTTGAGAAGGATTACCCCACTGACGAAGAGCATGGGTTTCCATTTGACCCTCTAGATCAGCAACAACACCTTCTTGCTCCCTGACTTCTGGAGCAACCCAGAGTTGAGCAATGGTGGGAACTTGGTTAGCCAAGGCTTCAGTATCTTCATTTCCGCTTTTGACTTGACCTGGTTTAATCTCAAGCCCCTCTAAAGGCTGGAGAGTTCCAATATCAAGGCATCGAAGATTAATAATGTGAGAAGAGTCACCTTGAGTTGAGCCGGTTGAGTAATCTTCCGTAGAGCCATTGGATACTTGGTCATCGGCCACTTCAGGAAAGCCATCTAACCCCATCACATCAGCAGTTGTTGCCACATACCATCGGTTAGCAGCACTTAAGCACACCAGATAGGGGAATTGACCGGAACCCTTTTGTTTAGACACCAAAACAGCTGGAACAGGAGAAGACACTGGCACATTCTTGCCCTTCAAATAAAGAATGACTCCCGGTTGCACCTGTTGTAGTAATTGGGATACGGCTTTAGAAACAGATACCTCTGCTTGGTGTTGCAGGTCTTTAAGGATGCGGCGCTCTACTTTCAGGTGTTCCTTCAGTTTTTGATAGCCTTCCATTACTGCCACATCTACCGGTGCCAGTTGAAAATCAATTCTCGTCAGTTCCGCAGTCAGTTCAGTAATTGCCTGTTGTTGAGGTTTGAGGTACAAAGTAGCTAGATACTGAGCAAAGCTGCGTTCAACTAACTCCTTAGCTTGAGGCAGAGAGTGAGTTTGCAACAAATTCAGTACCATACCATAGGTAGGGGTAAACTGACTAACTAGGGGATCAGCACCAGCCGTTGCTAGATAAGCCGCCTCCTTAGCCCCTTCAAAGGGGGTTTGCACCGTCACCACATAGCCATTGGTATCCATCCCTCGCCGTCCTGCTCGTCCAGCCATCTGCAAAAATTCCGAGGCAGTCAGTAGCCGGTGTCCTCGGTCAGTACGCTTAGATAGACTGGAAATAACAGTGGTACGAGCAGGCATATTAATTCCTGCTGCTAGAGTTTCTGTAGCAAATACCACCTTCACTAGTCCTTGTTGGAATAGTTCTTCCACTAGACCTTTCCAAGCAGGTAAAATTCCAGCATGATGGGCAGCTATACCTCGGTAGAGGGGGTCAATTTGTTTCGTACGAGCTGCTTCTGGATTTTTACTGATAAATTCATCAATCCGTTTCTTGAGTTGAGCTGCTTCTTGTTCATTGACCAGGGATAGTGGACCCATCTCATCTACTGCCTTATCACAGCCTCGGCGGCTAAAGATGAAGTAGATAGCTGGTAACATCTCCCGTTTTTTTAGTTTGCTCACCACAGAGCTAATGCTGGGACTTTCCGGACGTCCACTTTTGTCCTTGCTTTTGGGACGTCTGGTTTTCAGGAAGTTGTTAATCTTGGTTTGGTCGTCATTCAGCAGGGAGACAATTCCCTTGGGATGGGCAAAGTAAAACTCTAGGGGAACAGGTCGGAAGTCAGAGTAAATCAGCTGAGTGGAGCCATGAACTTGATTCAGCCAGTCGGTCAGCTGGTCAGAATTGGCAACAGTGGCAGACAGGGCAACAATTTGAATATCTGGCGGACAATAGATAATTGATTCTTCCCAAACCGTGCCTCGTTGTCGGTCATTCATGTAGTGACATTCGTCTAGGATCACCGCCTCAACCCCTAGCATAGAGGCTCCCACTTGACCAATTGGGGTACCATAGAGCATATTACGGAAGATTTCCGTAGTCATCACTAAGACCGAAGCTTCCCGGTTGACCGAGGAATCACCGGTAACTAGACCGACTTTGTCTGCGCCAAATTTTGCCCGAAAATCCCTTAGTTTCTGGTTGGAGAGCGCTTTGAGGGGGGTGGTGTAGAAAACACGTCCTCCTTGAGACAAAGCACGATAAATGGTATACTCACCAATCAGGGTTTTCCCAGAACCAGTCGGAGCACAGACAACTACTGATTTACTATCATTGAGAGCCTCAATTGCCTGTTTTTGGAACTCGTCGAGTTCAAAGGGAAATAGGTTGTTCGGGTCAAGGTCTACTGATGAAGTAGCAATATTCACACAAGGTTTTTCCAATAAGGTATATAATCGTTAGGTGTTGTTTGTAATCACATAGTCCTTTGGTTGTATATATTGTATGTTAGTTAATTAATTGAGAGGGTGTACACCATTTTACTCAAGATACCCCTGGTGTATTTATAGGGATTTGTTTCCTCTAACAAAGGGCGAGACAAACTTGAGGTGCTTTAGGGTAGGGTGTTTGAGGCTATTTCCAAAAACTATTCCGAAAGGGGTTCAGGTATTTGCGGGGAGTCTGGTCATAGGGGAACCCTGCCGACTGGACTGCTGGTACACTGGGGCTTTGCTGTGTTCGGTAGAGTTGTTGCTGACCATGTCTCGATACTATTCCCTTGATCATCAAGAGAACGCACCACCACAGTCACAGCTGGTTCCGAGGTACCGTAGTCTGGGTGAGTTGCGATCGCACTCAGGTAATCTCCAGGCTCGACATTACTAAGACTAATCCCAAACTTCCCGTCTTGATCTGCTTCGGCTGTAGCAATCTTCTTACTCAAGGGACCTATCCCATGGGTTTTTGGGGAAACCTGGTCTACAACATAGATATCTACCTCAGAACCAGGGTCAGGTGACATACTCCCACACTGACCTGACCATCCCGTTGGAAAAACTCTACCGCTAACCACTGAGGTGTATTTACAGAATTATTCCCAGTGTCTCGCCTACGGTTAGGAGAGTCTCGCTTGGGGTTTGGTCGATCACCTACTTGATAATGCCTTGCTCCGGTATGGTTTCTAGTGACTAGGTCAATGCTCAGCCGTCGAAGTATTCGTCCTTTAAGACTGGTTGGAGATAAAGGTTACACAGGTCGTAGAATCCGTAATTACCTCCGTCGTCGTGGTATCCGTCTTACCATACCACGACTTTCCCGCCGAACCACGTCGCGGTCGATAAAACCTTTGAAATCTATCGTCAACGCCACCTTGTAGAGCGTGCTATCAATCGAATCAAGCAATTTCGCTCCCTTCGCTACCCGATACGATTTGCTTGCTGAAAATTATACAGCCATGTTGACGATCGCATTAATTTTATTGTGGTTATAGTTTGAAAACACGCCCTAGAGTAGTCACTTTGAAGTGCATAGGTAAAAATACTTAATAGGTCGTAAACTATCAGCCATAAGTACTAAATATTTCCTGTAGTTGCTTTTTTTTTTCTAGTAGCAGGTTATAGTACTGGAGTCATTGCTATAACTAGCTAATCAAAAGGGGTTACAGCAGCAGATAGGTATGACTTCAGGGTCAAGGTCGGTGATGTTAGCTATATCGAAGGGCGTAAGTAAACTAACTATAACGTATCTAAGCTAAATTAAGTGATTATGCCCATACTTATTTAGTCATACCCTTGATGCGCTAATCCCCCACTTAGGGGACAATAGATTAATTAATAATTCATACAGTGGTTTAGGTGTGATGAAAATTATAATGATTAACTCTATTAGTTATTGGGATAAAAATTACTTATTAAATAATTATATGGTAATAATAAATATGTTGTGAACGCTCAGGCGGACAAGATGCCCGCACTACAAATTTTTTTTGTCTGGATTTTTACAACTCGTTTATAAACGCGCTTAGTAAGTTGTTAACCATCTAATTTGCACAGGAAAAGTTACAGGTTGCGGTGGGACAAAGCGCGAGTTTTCCAACTCCTAGGTCGCCGCTCGGCGAACGCCAAGGGAACGCTCACCAAGAGATAATTTTGAGGGTTGACGGTTGAGGTTTGAAGGTTTACGGCCCCCCTAGCTTCGCGTGCGGAGCAATAAGGGTGGATCCCTGCTGACTGTTAAAGCCTATTAATCAGCCTCTACACCCAAAGCTATCAATTTAAATGTGCCATTTCAATGACTGTCATCTTAGTTATCTACCAAATTCAGCAAAATTACGCTGAATTACAGTCAAATTATCCCAAAAATAGGTTTTAGTAAAAATACCGCATGGATAGCTCATAAATCTTGACTGCTGATTAATCATAATCGAATTTAATTAAAATACCTACAAGTGCTTTAACACATTATCGCTTTGGTGTTTATTGACACAAGGTAGTGAGAATGTTCACTTTTTTAAAAGGGTGAAATCAACGCCATGCTACGGATAATTATTAATTATTGATATTTAAAAAAAACAATGTGAAGTTTTTGTGAACACAATGAAAAATGTTAAATATTATACAAATTTACCGCTAGATTCCCCATTATTAATCAAAATTAAGCATGTTTTTTTTATTTGAATAAATAAAATTTTATAGTAAATTAATATCCCAATACAGTTAATATTTGCAAATAACTGAAGTATCTGCTTACCTCATTACTGATACCAAGTCTAGGTAACATACCAGGGTAAGCGCAAGAAAAATGAATTCATAATATGCTAGTGAAACCGATGTCACAATAAAGGTGTCCCATGGTGATTGGCTTCGATAAACCCACTAACTCAACTTACACCAGTAGTCCATCCTTACCACAGAGCGCCAGCCCTTGATGTTCAACAGGTTCAGCAGCAAATGCTCGAGCATTTTGAACATCTATCAGATCCGCTCCGGAAACAAGGAGTGCTCCATCCATTTGTAAGTATAGTGATGATTGCACTGGAGCGCCACCATGGTCGGGGCAAGGGGCAACGGATGATATCGAAACTTATGGGATTAGCCACCAGCATTGGTTATCGACCTTTTTAGCATTACCAAATGGGATTCCCATTGCAGATACATATCGGCCAGTGTTTGAGCAGATATCCCCTCCAGCCTTTGAGAATAGTTTCGAGAGCTGGCTCACGAAGTTTTGTGATAGATAATGGAGCCGAGGTGATTCCTATTGATGGCAAACAAATCAAGGGTTCCTATGATCGCAACCAGGGAAAATCGGCTTTACATGTGGTTAGTGCCATAGCGAGTGAGCATCGGTTGTTTCGTAGGTCTTGTGAAAGTAGATGATAAAAGCAATGAAATTACAGCCATCAAGCGCCCTACTAGAAATACTCAACATCTCTGGATGCATCATTACCATTGATGCCATGGGGACTCAGCATCAAATAGCCGATGGTATTCGTGCTCTTGGTGCTGATTATGTTTTGGCGCTCAAAGGAAATCATCCTACTTTGTTCGAGCAGGTTAAGCAATGGTTTGAAACTGCTGTTGCTAATAAGTTTGAGGGTATCGAGTATAGCTATGATCTGCGGGTAGAATCAGGACATCATCGTACTGAAAAGCGTCAGGTTTGGGCAGTAACTCTTGCTGAAATAGACTTCGATTTGTACAAACAGTCCCAGTGGTCTGGATTACAGACCATTGTAATGGTTATTCGCACCCGCCATCATAGGAACAAGACTACCCGTGAGGTGATGTTTTACCTTACTTCTTTACCACCCCTCAACACGTCGGGCTTAGCAATCCGACAACACTGGTCCATTGAAAACCAACTGCACGCTCGTATTAGATTTCACCTTTGGGGAGGATGCGACGCGGATTCGTACAGGACATGCACCACAAAATATGGCTAATCTCAAGCGCGCTTAGTCTCAATCTACTAAATCTGGAAACGAGTTATAAACGCAGTACTCGTCAAAAAGTCAAACGATCCATTATGGTAGCAAGGTATATGCTTAAGGTTTTAAAAGCTTCGATTCCCCTACAGTCTAACTTATCTGAGCCATAATTTTTCGCCGCTGTACCCTGGGTAACATACCTCCCAATACTACTGAGTTAGTAGCGGACACCCGTAGATCGCGCAGCTACACCAACGAAACCTGCTTTCCCTACTTTGCTCCAACTGTGGCCGATCCCTTGCAGTATTGAAATAGGTGGTTATATCTTTACGCTGTTCCTTAGCAAAACCTTGTTCAAGATCACCTTCTATGTCCACTACACTTGATTTAAGTCAAAAGAACTATGAATAAGATTCTAGTAATCGAAGACGAGCCAATAATTCGGAAGAACCTACTCACCCTGCTCAGAGCAGAAGGGTTCGAGACGATTAGTAGTGACAACGGTAACAGTGGGGTCAAGCTTGCTCAAGAGGAGCAGCCTGATTTAATTATTTGTGATATAATAATCCCTCAGCTAGATGGTTATGGTGTTTTAAAGACTCTGCAGCAACATCCCGTAACTGCTGCGATTCCCTTTATTTTCCTCAGCTCCAAAGCTGACTGGTCAGATTGGCGTATGGGGATGAGGTTAGGGGCTGATGATTATCTGATCAAGCCTGTTAAGCGCGAGGAATTGCTAGATGCGATCGCGACTCGACTACAAAAACGACTTTATCAAACCAAGTGCCATCATCTTGAACTGAAAAAAGTTCAAGCTCAACTGGACTATCTACTCCGTTATGACCAGCTTACTAACTTACCGAACCGACTCTTGCTAGAAGAGCGATTTAATCAACTACTGATACAACGACAGGGACGTTATCGTCGTCTGCCAGTGCTGTCTTTAAGTTTTGACCAACTTAATCAGATCAACAATATCCTAGGCCCTGTTAGTGGTGATTTGTTACTTCAGGCAGTGGCCAAACGACTTCTTGGTAGGGTTGGACCTTTGGATACAGTGGCTCAGTTAGGGATAGATCAATTTGTGATCTTGCTAGCTACTACAATTAACCAGACAGAGATAGGGCAAATGGCGGAAACACTGATCGATGCTTTATCCTTACCCTTTACTATAGAAGAATATGAGATTGTCCTGACCCCTAAAATCGGCATTGCCTGCTTTGGTAGGGATGGTCTTGATCTAAATACCCTGATCACCCATGCCAACGGAGCCAGAGAAAATGCTGGACACAAAGGACAGAAGGCTTACGAATTTTATATTGCCTCGATTGGTGACAAATCCCAACAAGCCCTATTGCTAGAATTACAATTGCGCCAAGCATTGCAACAGGATGAACTTCAACTTTACTATCAGCCCAAAGTAAATCTTAGAACTGGAGAAATCGAGGGAGCAGAAGCCTTAATCCGTTGGCATCATCCAGAATTGGGAGCAATCTCTCCAGCTAAATTCATTCCCCTAGCCGAGAAAACTGGTTTGATTGTGCCTGTAGGAGAGTGGGTACTCCGAAAAGCCTGTACCGAAGCAAAACTCTGGCAAACTCAAGGGTTGTCCCCAGTACAAATCGCTGTAAATTTATCGGGACATCAGTTTAATCAACCCAATCTCAGTGACTCCATCGTAGCAATTCTGGAAGAAACCGAACTGGAAGCGAGATATTTGCAATTGGAATTAACCGAAAGTACCCTGATGGAGAATCCAGACCATGCGATCGCTACCTTAAAAGAGTTAAAGTCCTTTGGTATTCAGATCTCGATTGATGATTTTGGAACCGGTTACTCTTCTCTGAGCTACCTGAGACTATTTCCCTTTGATGTGTTAAAAATTGACCGTTCTTTCGTTTGCCAACTTACAGAGGATGTAAAAAACGAAGCCATTACTACTGCGATTTTGCAAATGGCTCACAGTCTCAACTTGAAGGTGGTGGCAGAAGGGGTGGAGACAGCTAGCCAACTAGCGTTCCTGTGTGGTCATAAGTGTGATGAAATTCAGGGTTATTGCTTCAGTCCTCCATTATCGGCTCCAACCTTCACAGAATTGCTTAGTACTGGTAAAAGGCTTTCAATCTCTTCTCTGGGATAATTAATTAATTAATTTTTAATTGTTGCTATAGGGTTTTAAAATGAATTTTCAAAAATAATTACAGTTATTTTAATTTACCTTAATTTACCTAAAATACCTATATACTATATTATATCTCATCTCTTTCCTTTTGCATGGAAGCTTTTCCCTCAGGGATTATGTTAACAAATAAAAGGTAAATGCTATAGCCATTATCAATGGTTTGAAAGACAGATATTTTGTAGGAACACGATCAGATCGTGCCCCTACTGTTTGCAATCGAGATCAGAGCAACTATAATAATCGGCTGAACACTCAGAACTGCGCACTCAGTAACTGAGTATTCAGCTTATATTACTTGCTCCACTTCAATGATTTCAGGGATAAATTCCTTTAAGCGGCGCTCAATCCCCATTCTGAGGGTCATGGTAGAGCTAGGGCAAGACCCGCAGGCTCCCTGAAGTCTTAATTTAACAGTCGGACCATCTAACTCAACTAGCTCCACATTACCACCGTCAGCGATCAGGTAAGGACGCATCTCATCCAGGACTGTTTCAACATTTTCTGGAGTGAGTGCCATTGTTTCTGACATAATCAACCTCAGCTACATTGTAATTTCATGATAACTATGTTAATGGTAGCTTTCTGTGGGAAATGACCAATGACTAAAAACTGATGACCGATGATCGATATCATGGTTAAGGTTTAGGATAGCGATCGCACCATGTCTCATCCTCTATACGTTGCCTTTATCTGGCATCAGCACCAACCGATTTATAAATCCTACAACGGTGCCTCGGTGGCATCAGGCCAATATCATCTACCTTGGGTGCGCCTACATGGCACGAAAGATTACCTAGATTTGGTGCTGCTCCTAGAGAGCTACCCTAAGTTGCATCAAACGGTTAATCTAGTACCAACTCTAATTTTGCAACTGGAAGATTACATTGCTGGTACTGCTTTCGATCCTTATCTGACCCTAGGGCTAACCTCCACTGAACAACTGAATCAACACCAGAAGCAATTTATCATCGAACATTTCTTTGATGGCAATCACTACACCCTGATTGACCCCCATCCCCGTTATCGAGAACTGTATGAGAGCCGCCAGGATAAGGGTAAAGAGTGGTGCCTAAACAATTGGACACTAGAGGATTACAGCGACCTACTAGCATGGCATAACCTAGCGTGGATTGATCCGTTGTTTTGGGATGATCCCGATATTGCTAGATGGTTGGAGCAGGGGCGAAACTTCACTTTGTCAGACCGACAGCGCATTTACTCCAAGCAACGAGAAATCCTCAGCCGCATCATCCCCCAGCACCGGAAAATGCAAGATGCTGGTCAACTGGAAATAACTACAAGTCCCTATACTCACCCTATTCTACCGTTGTTAGTGGATACGAATTATGGTCATGTAGCTGTTCCTGAGATGAGTCTACCCCAACAGCGATTTCAGTGGGAGGAGGATATTCCCCGACACCTCCAGAAGGCTTGGCAGATGTATACAGAAAAATTTGGACGAGCTCCACGTGGGCTATGGCCTTCCGAACAGTCAGTCAGTCCTGAAATTTTACCTTACATTGCCGAAGCTGGGTTTAATTGGATTTGCTCTGATGAAATAGTATTGGGTTGCAGTATCAACCACTTTTTCCATCGGGATGAGAGAGGGAATGTTACCGAACCAGAGTTACTTTACCGCCCTTATCGTCTAGAAACAGATCACAAAGACCTAGCAATTGTGTTTCGAGACCACCACTTATCAGATTTGATTGGCTTTACCTATGGGTCAATGTCACCGACTAAGGCAACGGCTGATTTCCTGGGACATTTAGACGGGATTCGCGCTTCCCTTGCGATCGCAGAGTGTAACCCTGACACCTCGAAACCCCAGCAATCTGAGGCTTGCAGCGGTTTAGAACAGCCTTGGCTAGTCACGATTGCTTTAGATGGGGAGAATTGCTGGGAAAACTATTCCGAAGATGGTTTACCCTTCCTCCAATGCCTCTATCAAAGTCTGAGTGATCATCCTCATATCAAACTCGTAACGGTTTCTGAGTTTATCGAACCATTTTCCCCTACAGAAACTATTCCGATCAGTCAACTACATAGTGGTTCCTGGATAGATGGTAGCTTCACCACTTGGATTGGTGACCCAGTCAAGAATCAAGCTTGGGACTTACTAAGTGCAGCACGACAAACCTTAGCCAAGCATCCAGAAGCCACGGAAGAAAATAATCCAGAAGTTTGGGAAGCTTTGTATGCAGCAGAAGGTTCTGACTGGTTTTGGTGGTTTGGTGAGGGTCATTCGTCCAACCAAGATGCCGTCTTTGACCAGCTGTTCCGGGAACATTTGTCGGGGATTTACCGAGCACTGAATGAGCCAATGCCACCTAATCTCAAACACCCCTTAGTATCTCTTCAGGTACCTTGATTGAACCGGCTAACTAATATACTATTATTTGTGGCTGTCGTGCCCGATAAATTGGGCTGCCATTAGGCTGGCTGGTTTAATCGGCAAGATTAATCAGGCTAGTTATGTCAAGGAAAATTTCAGCAGTCCAGAAACCAACTATATCCAAGCCGTGAAGCTATCTATCTACCACACCCCGGAAGAAACTCCGAAAGACACCTTACCAGACTGTGCGATCGCAATTGATGTCCTGCGAGCCACGACGACCATGGCTACAGCTTTAAATGCTGGTGCTGAAGCGGTGCAAGTGTTCAGTGATATCGACAAGTTAATGCAAATCAGCGAACAATGGCCCACTGACAAACGGCTACGAGCTGGGGAAAGGGGTGGTAAAATGGTAGAGGGCTGTGATATGGGTAACTCGCCCTTAATTTGCACACCTGAGCGAGTAGATGGAAGGCGACTATTCATCAGTACCACCAACGGTACCCGTGCTTTACAGCGTGTCCAAAATTCCCCAGTAGTCCTAGCTGCTGCCTTAGTGAATCGTGTCGCAGCAGTGGAGTATTTGCTGACCCACAAACCAGATACTATTTGGCTAGTGGGGTCAGGTTGGGAAGGAGCCTACTCCCTAGAAGACACCGTTTGTGCTGGGGCGATTACTCAAAGACTTATGGAAGAAACCGGAGACTCAGTGGATGACATGGCTGGTAATGATGAAGTAATTGGTGCGATCGCACTTTACTCCCAGTGGCAAGATAAATTACTAGAGATGTTCTATCACGCTAGTCACGGAAAACGCCTGCTGCGGCTCAATGGTCATGAAGATTTAAAGTATTGCGCTCAAACTGATGTATTAGACGCTTTACCGATTCAGAAAGAACCAGGGGTTTTGGTTAACAACCCAGTTAGCAGGTAACAGCCACGTAACTAAAGACAGCTTTTTAGCTGTTTTAGTTTACGTACGCAATTATTTTTGATTTTTTTAGATATCCTCTAATTTTTGGGAATGAACTCACCAGAATTTAATTCACTGAGCCAATTTCTACAAGGACTAAGTGAAGAAGAATTAGCTCAACGATTAGGAGTGGCACCAGCAACACTCCAAGAATTAAGAGACCAAGCTGATTTTAAGCAGTGGAGTCAGGATAAAGACCCAGAATCAGTTTCCTGGCGATATCAGAAGGATAAGCAACGCTATATAATTAACTTATCCTTTGGATGATTGTGGTTTACCTTGTGATTTTTTTTTGATGAATCAAAGTTTCGTTGAATTTACCAGTAACGCTAATCAAAACTAAAACTGCTTCAAAAAGCGCAAATCACTGTTATACAAGCGACGAATATCATCAATCTGGTGCAGCACCATGGCAAAACGTTCTACTCCAAAACCAGCAGCGAAACCTGTAGAAATTTCAGGATCATAGCCTACAGCCTTGAGTACATTGGGGTCAACCATACCGCAACCCATCACTTCTAACCATTTCCCTTTCCACTGCACATCCACCTCTGCTGAAGGTTCAGTGAAAGGAAAATAACTGGCACGGAAACGCACTTCTAACTCTTCCCCAAACATTGCCTCCAAAAATTCCTTAAGGGTACCTTTGAGGTCGGTAAAGGTTATCCCTTCATCCACTGCCAAAAGTTCTATCTGATGGAACACTGCCGAGTGGGTAGCATCTACCGTATCCCGTCGATAAACTCGACCAGGTGCCACAATCCGAATCGGTGGCTCATGGTTTTCCATGTAGCGAATCTGTACCGAAGAGGTATGGGTACGCAGCAAATTACCATCGGGCAAGTAGAAGGTATCTTGCATATCCCGAGCCGGATGGTCAGGGGGAGTATTCAGGGACTCAAAGTTATAGTAATCTGTCTCCATCTCTGGGCCAGTAGCAATGGTGTAGCCTAAACCAACAAAAATATCTAATGCCCGATCAATGGTGCTATTGAGGGGGTGAATTCGACCTTGGGGACGATATACCCCTGGCATAGTCACATCCAGGGTTTCTGAACGCAATTTTGCCTGAATTTCAGCTGCTTTCAGCTCTTGCAGCCTCTGCTCTAGGTTCTGCTGGAGGGTTTCTTTGACAACATTTGCGATCGCACCAATCTTAGGTCGGTCTGCTGGTGCTAACTTACCCATTCCCCGCAATATCTGAGACAGTTGCCCTTTCTTGCCTAGGTAATTAATGCGCAACTGTTCCAAGTTTTCCAAGGTATCAGCAGAAGCGATCGCAATGGTTGCTTCTTCTTTGAGTGTAGCTAGTTGGGTCTCAATCTCGTTGAGGCTTGTCATCAGTAATTTTAGGTTAATAAGAGAAGAACCGGAAACCCCTGTCATTTATGCAGGACTGTTTCATTTTACTGAAAAAATGGTCAGGTGAGTGGGGTAAACGGTCTTAGAATATATCAATTTCAGATTAGAATCGAACAGCGACTTTTCTCTTTAGCTGTAGCCTCATATCCTATGAAATTGCTGATCAGCAACGATGATGGTATTTTTGCCCTTGGTGTACGTACCCTTGCCAACACCCTCGCTGAAGCGGGGCATAATGTTACCGTAGTATGTCCTGACCGAGAGCGATCAGCAACTGGTCACGGTTTGACTCTCCATGAGCCCATCCGTGCTGAAGTTATAGATAACATCTTTCATCCCAAAGTTACTGCTTGGTCTTGTTCTGGAACCCCTTCAGACTGTGTAAAGCTGGCTTTGTGGGCATTAATGGATAGCGCACCAGATTTAGTGCTTTCTGGGATTAACCACGGCTCTAACCTGGGTACTGATGTCCTCTACTCTGGCACTGTTTCAGCCGCTATGGAAGGGGTAATCGGAGGGATTCCCAGCATTGCCTTCAGTCTAGCCACCTACACCTCAAAGGAGTTTCAAGTAGCGGCTTCATTCGCGAAAACTCTCCTAAATCAGCTGTCAGAGCAACCTTTACCAAAAACAACATTACTCAATGTGAACGTGCCAGCTGTGAAGCTCTCAGAAATAGCTGGGATTGCCATCACCCGTCAAGGGATTCGTCGTTATATCGAGAATTTTGAGAAACGAGTTGATCCCCGAGGTAAAATCTATTACTGGTTAGCTGGTGAAGTTATTGAGGATGTGGAACAACCCGATCATATTCACTTACCTCAAGATATCCCTACTGATGTTCAGGCAATTCGCAACAACTACATTACCATCACCCCTTTACAATATAACCTCACTGATACCGCTAGGGTGTATCACTTGAAGCAGTTGAAACTGGGTCAGGATGAAGGATGTTCGCCGTAGGCTTTCCTTGTAGGGTTTCATCAAGGAGGGAAAATAAAGGATGAAGGATAAAGTTTGGCAAAATTTACCTGAATTTATATTTAAAAATGAGGATATTTACTGCTTTTATACAGAAATACAATTGACCGTTTAATCCTCAAAAATAAGGTAAAAAGCACCCATGCTGCGACAACTTTAGTCAGCGGATTTCTATAACCATTGAAGCAGGCATTGATGAGATACTTCTTAATTGTAAGACCTGTTGGCAATAGCTTAAGAAAGAAAAAGGTGAAACCAACTAGTCAACTCTTTTTTGGTTAAACTTTAAACCTTCAACTTTAAACCTTTGACATTTAACCTTCAACCACCGCCTCGATAGTACAGTTCAAGAAAGCGGAAAAACTTTTCACAGAGTTCTGGATCTCTTGCACCAACGTTTATTTCTTTGGTAATTTCTGCTACCGCCTGTTTCCAGTAGGGGCGAATGCCTGGGGGATCACTACGGTTACGATATAGCCGCTTGCTGATGATAGCATCTGCCGCATTCACCAGCTGAAAGACCTGAACAATGTAAGGAATTTTCTCACCACGCAACCCATCCGGATAACCAGTGCCATTCAGCCTCTCTTGGTGGGTACGCACTAAGAATGCAAACTCCTTCAGGAGTGGATGCTGGTTACAAATCAGTTCTGAAACTTCAGGATACTCCTTAACTTTTGTCCACTCCTTTTCTGTCAGCGGTCCTGTTTTGAACAGGATCTGATCGGGAATGCTAATTTTCCCTAAACCGTGGCAATAGCACAAAAAAACCAGCTGACGCATTGCTTCTGGCTCTAAGTTTAACCAGCGCCCAAAATGCATGCACATAGTTCGCAGACGATAGCACCTTAAGCCAATCGGGACGTTGCGAGCCAACTGGATTTGTTCAAGGAAATTTAGGATATCGGCGTCCCCAGAACGAAGCATCAAACTTTGAAGTTGGTTTTGGTTTTAACAATTAAATTATCCCTATCTATTAGCTTACAGTTGTGATTTTTTTATGAAGCTAACCCAGTTTATTAAGTCATTATATCATAATGGTAGTCCTCTAAAAGTAGTAATAGACGTTGGTAAACTCGACTCCTAGCAAGACATAAAACTGCCAAAATAACTACTTGTTTAGAACGAGCGAACTCACGATTTTAGTTATTTTTTTATGAAGCTGATTCACTTTATTGAGTTGCGATCGCATAGTGAACTAACTCAACTAGTTTCTGACGCAATGTCTCCAGTCCAAGACGTTTACTAGCAGAAATAAAGACTCCTTGAGGAAATTCTTCTTTCGCTAACGCTAGGGTATCACTATCTACTTGGTCGATTTTATTAAATACTACTAAAATCGGTCCTGGTGTAATGGGCATATCCCTCAGAATCCCCATTACAGAACGAATGTGACTAGCCCACGCTGAATGGGATAAATCCACTAAATGCAGCAAAGCATCTGCTTCTGTTACTTCTTCGAGGGTAGCCCGAAATGAATCTACTAAGGGTGGGGGTAACTCGTGAATAAACCCTACCGTATCGATCAATAGCATAGCGCTAGATTTACCCGTTACTGAGTCAACAATAGGTAAGCGTCGGGTGGTGGGGTCAAGAGTAGCAAATAACTGGTCAGCGGTATAAACCTCAGCATTGGTTAGGGTATTCAACAGGGTAGATTTGCCGGCATTTGTATAACCAACGACCGCCACTGTCGGAACGTCCTGTTGCTGACGCCGCTGCCTTAACCTTGACCGATGAGCCTGTAATTGGTTTACTTCTTGTTGAAGTCGGGCAATTCGACGCTGAATGGAGCGACGTTCGGTTTCCAGTTTGGTTTCACCCGGACCACGAGTACCAATGCCACCCCCTAACCGGGACATCGCCTGACCCCGACCAGTAAGGCGAGGCAACATATATTCTAGTTGTGCCAGTTCCACCTGCAATTTACCAGCACGGGACTGAGCTCTTTGGGCGAAAATATCGAGAATCACTTCAGTACGGTCTACAACCCGAACACCAATTTGGGATTCTAGGTTGCGAGCTTGTGCTGGTGATAGGTCGCGGTCAAATACTACCAGATTAGCGGCTAGAGTTTGGGTAGTCAGGGCAATTTCCTCTACTTTACCGCTACCAACTACTGTTTGGGGATGGGGATGCGATCGCTTTTGCTGGATTACCCCTAATACTTCTCCACCAGCGGTTTCCACCAACCGCCCAATTTCTGCTAAGCCATCTTCAAATCGCTCTGGGCTGATTTTTTCAGTCATTAACCCTATAATCAGCACCCTATCTTGGTCAACATCGACTTCCTGAGCCACAAATTGCCGTCGAAACTCAGCTTCTAGCTCTTCGACCAATTCCTGGAAATCCTGCTTGGTCAGAATATCCAGACTAATGGGTGATGATACACTCCAATTTAGGAGTTGAGAGTCTACCTTATTGTGTCCTTCTGAGTTACTAGGAGGGAGCAAATGTGCGAGATAGGTTTCTTTGATATAACCTGTTGCTCCACCACCCCGCCTTATCATACCTGACCCAGTAATCGTAAGTACCACCAATGCATCCAATCGCTGAATTGCCATAGCCGTGAGGGTAGATTCTCTAGGGGTTTCTGATTTGAGCTGAGTGGCGATACAGCGAATCCCGCACAATCGTTCAGCACCGTAACGGGGCAATTCCAGGGGAGGAATTTTGGTCTGAGTAGGGGTACCTACAGCCACACGAATCACTTGTCCCCGGCGATTGATGTAGGTGCATAGGGGCTGTTGAATGTCTGTGCTAATGGCCGCAACACGTTGAGCAAACTCCGGTGTAGTCAAGTTATCGCTAGGTAAGCGTTGGTGATACAGCCGTTTTAGTTGCTTGAGCTGGCTAGGCTTAAGACCTTGAAGATTACCGTAGATAGTATCGATAGGCGCTACTGACCAGTAACCTGGTTTCCAAGACTACTCTATCTATTTTAGGACTTACACAGTGAAACCAAAAATCCGGCTTTGCTACGGGTATAGGGTGATGGGGTGGGTGACCGGTTGACCGGGTGTGGCGAGCAAGGTATGACAACAAAGCGTTAGTCCACAGGAATTACGCACCAAGACCCTTATAGCGCTACGCGCAAGTCAGAAGTTAGAAGTCAGAAGTCAAAAGCAAGCTAGGACTAGGTTTCGGAGTTTAGAAATGTCCTAACAGTAGCGCGTAGTGCTATAAAACCAGGTTTTTGGTGATAAATCAAAGATCCTTGCTTCCATGGCTTTTACCTTTTATATCAAATCCGGATAATTGCCCAGACTGAAGATATCTAGACAAAATATTTCTCTCCCTGCTCCCCTGCACCCGAAGCTCCCCTGCACCCGAAGCTCCCCTCACCACGAAGTATGGTTATTCAACCAGATTTGATATTACCTTTTGCCCTAGCCAAACCTTCCCCTACCTGTAAGACTAATACTGATTCACCAGCCCGAATCAAGGTTTTACCGATTGGCACCACTGCTAGACCATTGGTATAAGCAAGATTAATCAAATTACCAGAACTATGACTACCACTGGCCAGATGAAATTCGTAGGCACCAGCTGCATCTAAACACAGTTGTCCCCACAGGTAAGTTTCCCGGCTTCCACCAGCATGTAAGTCATTAGATGCGATCGCTTTGACAAAAACTGGTTTCGAGACTTCCTCCGGTAAACCAGATAGTTTTAACAGTGCTGGTTTAACAAACCGCCAACAACTGACTAGTGCTGAAACGGGATTCCCAGGTAGACCAAAGTAAAGTACTGGACGTTTTGAACACGAAGGAGTAATAGAAAGATCACTTTCTTCTGGGGAATTAGGCAAGGGGGAGGTAAAGGTAGCAACTGTTAGGGGTTTACCGGGTTTAACGGCAACCGAGTGTATGTGAATCTCTGCTCCGAGCTGGGCTAAGATTTGGTCTACATAGTCATAATCCCCCACTGATACACCCCCAGTAGATAGAACCATATCTGCTTCGGAGATAGCGTTTGCGATCGCATTTTTTAGATCGTCTGGCTGATCGCGCACAATCCCCATAGGTATGGGTACTCCTCCCAAGAGGGAGACAAAGGTAGCCAAGGCATACTGATTAGAATCCACAATTTGACCAGGTTTTAGGGGTTGGTCAGGGGTTACTAGCTCGTTGCCAGTGGAAAAAATTGCCACCCGAGGACGCCGATACACTGTCAATTGGTTACACTGAGCTGCAGCTAAAATGGCGATTTCTGGAGCACCAAGCCTAATGCCTGGTTTCATAAGACTGGTTTGGGCTTGGTAAAAAGATGCCCGATGACGGACAAAGGCTTGGGATTGGGGAGCCTCCAAAATCACCACCTGGTTATCCTGGAGTTTGGTGTTTTCTTGGATCACCACCGTATCAGCTCCTTTTGGCATACAACCTCCAGTAAAAATCCGTGAGGCTTGTCCCGGTTTCACTTCACATTGGGGTTGATATCCAGCAGGGATTTCTTCGACAATAGTTAAAACTACTGGTTGTTCGCGATTGCAGGATTGGACATCGCCATAGCGCACGGCATACCCATCCATGGCTGAATTATCCCAGTGGGGAAAATCTAAGTTACTGGTCACTGTTGCTGCCAGAATTCTATTAGTGGCAGCAGATAGCTCTACCACCTGTGTTTCCAGCCGTGGGTCAAAGGGTTGAACCAAATTGAGAATGATTGACTCTGCTTCTTGAACTGCTAGCATTGCCTATTAAGTATGAAAGATGAACGATGCAGCACTATTGCATGAAGGACACAGTGAAGTACTTGCGCTGTGGTGGGCGTGAAATCTTCCCTAATTATCCTCCACTTCATCAATGGTAGGTTTTTAGTTTTGATCGGAAGTTTCGATTCTGATCGGTTCATCTTTGGTTCCAACTCTTTAATCCACGAACAACTTGTAGCTTTCATCCCGTGACTAGATCAATTATCGATAGATTACGATTAGGGTTATCCGTAGGCATTGCCAAAACCGTCACCGCTCTGGTTCGGTTATTAAACCTAGGGGCAGCAAGTGTTCTGCCTGGAGCAATTGCCCGTCGTCTCCAGCCTCAAGTGCTTCCCTTACTCTTGGATCAGGTCAGACGAGGTGTGATTCTAATTGTTGGTACTAACGGTAAAACTACCACCTCTCTACTTCTATGCACTATCCTGGAAGACCTTGGTTGGCAAGTTGCTCACAATAGTACTGGGGCAAATTTGATTAATGGCTTAGTGACCGCACTCCTAGTTAATACCAATGGCATTGGTCAGTTGGATGCTGACTACGCCCTTTTGGAAGTAGATGAAAATGTGCTGCCCTTGCTATTGCTTGATTGTCAGCCTAAATTTATTTTGGGCTTAAACCTGTTTCGTGACCAGCTGGATCGTTATGGGGAAGTGGATACTATTAGCCGTCGCTGGCAAAATGCGATCGCTCCCTTACCTGAGGAAACCGTTGTAGTTTTAAACGGCGATGACCCTACCCTGTCTTACCTCGGTCAACAGTTACCCCAGAGAGTCCTTTTCTTTGGGTTAAGTGAGCCAGATCTCTATCTTGATGAAATTCCCCATGCCGTTGACTCAATTTACTGCCCCAGTTGTGGACATCCCCTGGACTATGAGGGGGTTTATCTGTCCCATCTAGGAGACTATCACTGTCCTCAATGTGGCTTTAGTAAACCTCAACTCGGAGTCAATAGTAGCCAGTGGCCACAAATATTAATTGGTATCTATAACAAATACAATACATTGGCAGCGGGATTACTAGCCATAGAGATGGGAATTGACCGGGATACCATCTACAACAGTATTAAAACCTTCCGCGCTGCCTTTGGACGAGCAGAAGAATTAGTTGTGGATGGGAAGCGGGTTCGGATTCTGTTGTCCAAAAATCCAGTAGGGATGAATGAAACGATTCGAGCTGTTAATGACTTGCAAAAACAAGGTGGAGCATCCACTAAGCTAGTGGTACTCAATGACCGAACCCCCGATGGCACAGATGTGTCTTGGATTTGGGATGTGGATACAGAGAAATTAGTGAACTCAGGGGGAACTGTGGTAGTCAGTGGCGATCGCGTTTATGATATGGCACTCCGTCTACAATACAGCCAGAATCAAGACCAGAATCAAGACCAGACTAATTGCCAATTGATTATTAAAGAAGATTTATCAGACGCGATCGCTACCGCTTTGGAGCAAACTCCAGATCATGAAACCCTTCATATTTTGCCTACTTATTCTGCCATGTTGGAAGTGCGGGGACTTTTGACTGGGCGCAAAATTTTGTAGGTATTTTTAAGGGAGATAATTGGAAATTTTATTAAGTCCTGACTCATAAAAAATTCTGCCAAAATAAATCTATACCCCCAGCAGTAGCCGATCAGGAAACCATGACTCAAAGTATTGACCGGGTTGTTTTACCTCCTCCTTTCCCAGATCACACCCAACTACCAGAATCAGATGGAAGTTTTGTGAAAAATTTTCAGGAACACCCCCAAAGCATATTACTGACAGATTCGATTGGACCAGTTTTACAGCAAATCCATCCTGATGGACACTATGCCATTGGGCAAGACTGTGGTATTTATTGGCGAGAAACTGACCCACCCGAAAAAGGAGCAGAAGCTCCTGACTGGTTTTATGTTCCCAATGTTCCCCCTAAGTTAGATGGTGAAATTCGCCGTTCCTACGTTATATGGCGAGAATATATCGCTCCTTTAATTGCTCTTGAATTTGCCAGTGGGAACGGGGAAGAAGAACGAGACCAAACTCCTCTATCCCGAAGTGAGGAAGGAAAAGTAACTAAACCAGGCAAATTTTGGGTTTATGAGCAGATTATACGCATTGCCTATTACGGTATTTATGAAATCAAAACTGGTAACTTGGAGGTCTATGAATTCCTTAAAGGTTTCTATCACAAAATGAAGCCCAACGAGCGAGGTCATTATCCCATTGAACCATTAGGAATCGAATTGGGACTGTGGCAGGGAACCTATCAAAATCAAAACCAACTCTGGTTAAGGTGGTGGGATAACCAAGGTAATCTATTGCTGATTGGTAATGAGCGGGCGGAAGTAGAACATGCACGAGCTCAAAAAGCTGAACAGGCAATCTTCGAGGCTGTGCCCCGTTTCCTGAAGATGGGACTAACAGTGGAACAGGTAGCAGAAGCCCTTAGCTTGAGTGTAGAACAGGTACGAGAACAAGTTGAGGGTTGAATAACTGTAAAAAGTCATGAGCATTATCAAACAAACCACCGAATGGTTAGAAACCAACTGGGTTAATCCCGCCTATGGAGGTTTGCTTTTAGCAGGTATTGCCATTTGTTTCTTTGGCGCTGCCACCAATACCATGGCAGGATGGCTCTATGTGATCAGTGCAATTATTTTTGCCCTACTGGTAATTGCCGTTATCTTACCAGTGCGATCGCTTAACCATCTATCAGTACGCCGACGTCCGATCTCACCAGTCAGTGTGGGAGACCAGTTAACCATTGAACTAGAAATCGAAAACCCCACCCTCGGACCTCAAACCCTATTACAAGTTCAGGATATGCTCCCACCAGAACTCGGAGCAATGACCAAAACACCAGTAGCTAGCATTCCAGCCCAAAGTGTCCATCGCTGGGTTTATTACCATCCCACCCCCAAACGAGGAGTCTATCGTTGGCACCAGGTACAATTGAGAACTGCCACACCCTTGGGATTATTTTGGTGCCGTCGCCGTCGATATGTCAGCGCTAGGGCAGTAGTTTATCCCACTGTACTCCCCCTTACTTGCTGTCCCCTAGTGGATGAAATCGGTGAAGAGGACAGTATGCAAGTCCAAAGCGATCGCAAATCTCAATCACTTAGCCAAGACCTTACCAAAGCACTACGACCTTACCGAGTTGGTGACCCTACCCGTCTGATTCACTGGCGCACCAGTGCTCGTTACGGTGAATTACTGGTACGGGAGTTAGAAGTATTGACTGGTTCTCAAGAAATTATCATATGCCTCGATAGCTCCAGTCAATGGCATCCCGAAGACTTTGAACAAGCCGTGATTGCTGCTGCTTCTATGTACTCCTATGCTTGTCGGACTCAGCCAAATGTGAAATTATGGACACCAATAACAGGGTTATTGCACGGCAGTTCAGTAGTGTTAGAAGCCCTTGCTGCCACCCAAGCCGGAGTTGATGGGAAAGCTGAAGAGCAACCCTATTTACCCCCCTATCTACCCTTGATCTGGCTGACTCAAAATCCTGTTAGTCTTAACTCCCTACCCCCTGGAAGTCGTTGCTTACTTTGGCCAAAAGATGTATCCGTGGGGAAGCCAGTCCAACAACTTAAGCGCGATAGTTTGGGAATTGTAATTAATACGACTGAGCCCCTAAAACCCCAGTTACAGCAACCGATACGATAGCAAATAAGCTGTGAAACGCAACGGATTATGAACGGAGCTAAGGTCAGGTTGTTTGCAGTCTGGTCTGCTGATTTAGGGTAAAGCAGAAGGTTTTGGTATTTCTTAACACCAATTCAACCGATCAAGCAATTATCCTAAACTATGTTATGTATCGCTATCCCAACGATCAACAAATATCCGATTTACCTGTAAGACAGTACGATACAATTCTAAGAACTCTTTCATAACTGAATTTTACTAAATGACTACATCACCAATAGCTAATCAAGCCAGTGATAGTAAACTGGAGGCGATGCAAAACTTTGCTCAGACTTATGCTCAGCGGACTGATACTTACTTCTGTGTTGACCCAAGCGTAACTGCTGTGGTTATTGAGGGACTTGCCAAAAACAAAGAAGAACTCGGTGCTCCCTTATGCCCTTGCCGCCATTATGAAGACAAAGAAGCAGAGGTGAAAGCTACCTTCTGGAATTGCCCTTGTGTCCCAATGCGGGAACGCAAGGAGTGCCACTGTATGTTATTTTTGACCCCGGATAACGATTTTGCGGGTGATAAGCAAGAAATTTCCCTAGACGAAATTAAAGCTGCGCGAGATAGCATGGCATGACAGCCATAGTACTACCTGAAGAATTTTGGCAGGGTGTCGATCAATTTAATCAGCAAGAGTTTTACGCTTGTCACGACACCCTTGAAGCTTTATGGATAGAAGCAGTTGAGCCGCAAAAGCGGTTTTATCAAGGCATTTTACAAATAGCTGTTGGCTGCTACCACCTAGGTAATCTAAACTGGCGTGGTGCAGTGGTTTTACTCGGTGAAGGGATTGGACGTCTCAGTAACTATCAACCGGACTATGGGGGGATTGATGTCACTGAGCTACTATCTCAAAGTGTTAATCTCCTACAGGCATTGCAAAACGTTGGCTCAGAGCAAGTTGCTGATTTTGTTAGACAGTTAGAGGCGGCTGACAGCAATGATGTTGTAGTTGGTGGCGAAGGGGTTAGGGGTTTTCCAAAACTCAAAGGAGTTGATGGTTAACCATTAACTTGTTAACCATTAGTTGTTAGCACATGCTTTGAAGGGATGAGAAACTTTGTTGGTGCCTAGTCGTCAAAACTAAAACACGTGCCTTAGAGCAAAAAGCCCATTTTAATTCCCAAGCTATGGCTGGATTTGCTTAAACTAGTAGGCAGAACAGCTTATTGGTATTCGAGATCAGTCATCACACACAACAGCATGAAGTCCGACCTTAAATATACTAACCGATTAAGGCATAATCTAGGTCTAAGATTATTCTTGCCAGTTACCTTGGTAGGTGCGATCGCATTACCAACTTTCCTTAACATCCCCCAAGCACAAGCCCAAAATAAACCATCAGCAGCTGATGGAGGTGCCTTGACGGTTCGCTCTGATGTCCAGGAAGCTAACTCCAAAACTGGCGTAGTCACAGCCCGTGGCAATGTCCAAATTAACTATCCCGCTCGCCAAATACAAGCAACTGCAGCCCAAGCCCAATACTTCAGCCGTGAGCGCCGTCTGGTTCTCAATGGTAATGTTTTTGTGTTGCAGGAGGGCAATAGTATTCAGGGTGAAACCATTACCTATTTGATTGATGAAGGACGCTTTGTAGCCCTGCCTCAACAGAACCAACAGGTAGAATCAATTTACATCGTTACTGACTCAGACAGCACCACATCACCTGCTCCAGGGCTTCCCTAACTAGGGCATGTCGTCAGTTAGAGAATTGACAACCAGTCAGTGCAGCTATAGAACTGAGGGGAGTCAGGAAAACTCAACTAAGGAGGAAGTAATGCGTCGGTATGCCTTGCGAGATGATCAGTGGGAGCG
>NZ_JAAHFV010000002.1:0-54143 GCF_010672755.1 Moorena sp. SIO1F2 | reverse complement strand
ACAGTAGTCAGGAGTCAGGATAAGAATTCATAATTATTGGTTATAATACAGAATTGAACGTCGTTAAATAGCTGATTATATTATCCTAAAAAATTGATTTTATCAATGATAATGACTCATGGCTTCTGGCTCGAAGCTCCTTAAATCTACCGACACCTGAGTTCTATCGAAATCACGTTGAATAGTTAAAAGTATGAGACAATTTTAGCCATAAGCAATCCAGGTTTTCTGGTAATAGGAAACTAATTTAAAATCTATCGATCTGTTACATAAGACTGGGGAAGGATCAGCTAAGCAAAGCGATGCCAAATAAAAGCACACCAAATAAAACCACAATCAAACCAGTATCCGTGCAGAAGCAGTTTCCCTTGACTACTGTAGGGGCACTTGTTGTCAATCCTAGTAGAAGAGTGTTAATTGTAAAAACTACTAAGTGGAAGGGTTTATGGGGTGTACCGGGAGGTAAAGTAGAATGGGGCGAAACCCTAGAATCGGCACTTCTAAGGGAGTTTCGAGAAGAAGTTGGTCTAGAGTTAACCCAAGTGAGCTTTGGGTTGTTACAAGAAGCGGTGCTAGACTCTAACTTTGTCCGAGAAGCCCATTTCATTATGGTCAACTACTATGCATTCTCTGCTAGGGAAACGATAACGCCCAACGAAGAAATTGAGGAATGGGTATGGGTTACTCCCCAAAAGGCAATGGAGTATCCCCTCAATACCTATACTCGCGTGTTGATTGAGGATTATCTGCAAAGGCAAATTGATTAAGTCTGCCACATATAGAATTTTTATTTGGCAATATTGCCTCAATTAATCCTAGATAGATTTTACTGATTTTTGTAGGTTTCTCAGAGCGGCAATTACTTGGGAAAACCTACTAGCGAAGTATCAGACAACAACTTAACTCCAGAACAGTCTAGCTTTTGAACCAGTTGAAAAATACTCTGTCCCGAGACTGGTTCTACCCAATCAGGAGCAATTTCTACCAAGGGAACTAGCACAAAAGCTCTCTGTCTCATACGCGGGTGAGGGATTTGGAGCTCAGGTGTCTGTAGAATCAAATCATCAAATAAAAGTAAATCTAGGTCTAGGGTTCGTGGTCCCCAATGTTCCTGACGGACTCTACCAAACTCTTGTTCAATTCCTAGCAGAGTCTCTAGCAATTTCTGGGGACTTAGTTGCACCTCCAAAAGGGCACAACCATTGAGATAATCAGGTTGTGGCGGTCCAACTGGTGCAGTTTTATACCAACTAGAGCACAATTTTACGGTAACGCCTAGGGTTTGGTCGAGTTTTCTGAGGGCAGCTTCTAGGATGGCACGAGAGTCACCCAGGTTACTGCCAAGAGCGATCGCGCTCAATGAAAGCTTTGTGGTTACCAATTTTCCGGAGTTATAGACCATCGACCTTCATCGGTTAACACAGCAGCTTTAGACCACGCCTCAATGGGACTGAGTATCACTTATGTTGCATTCACGAGAAGATTCACCCTTCCCAAAGTGGTTTAACCCATTACCTGTTCTATTGTATGGGGGTTTTTGAGACTCCCCATGCCTAGAAGGCAGGGGATTCTAGTTTCAACCACGTTTCTTGCAACGCCGTTACGCGAAGCGTCTGTTGGTGTGTTCATTCCTTTTTATTGTTACTCAATCATGCTTGGGAGCATAAACTTCACGAGCTTTTTTCGTACCCGATAACCCCTTCTTCTTTTTGTAAATTTTGCGTTGGGAGCCTTTAATATCTTTCTCGGCTGTATTATGACTGTTCAGGTCTTTGGAAAATCCATATTCACTACATAATTGAGTATTGTAAGTGGTGTTGCTTTTTCTTAGGAACACCGGGATGGTCGAGCCAGTATCTAAGTACTTTATTGCGCACAAATTGAGATGTCCGAATAGCTTCATCTATTGCTTTAGCTTGAGTTTTTTTGACTACAGCCTTGTATGCCAGTACCAACATGCTTGCTTTACCTCCTTGTTTGTGTTAACTTACTCATGATATACCTTATGCACTTCACAGTGCGGAAGGTAAATTAGAAACTTGGGGCTTGTGGTCTCCTGTTTTTGGTCAGAAAGCTTGTTTTCTGGTTTGATAATAGAAATCATCTAAGTAACACAATGGACTTAAGGGGAAAAGTGGCCCTTATAACTGGGGGTGGCATTCGGGTAGGGCGTGCTCTTGTTATCGCTCTTGCTAAAGCTGGGTGCGATGTCTTTATTCATTACGGACGCTCTGCTGATGCAGCTGCTGAAGTCAAAGCCGAAGCAGAGTCCTTGGGAGTGCGAGCTATTACCTACTCCGCTAATCTCGCCGACCCCGTGGCCACAGACACTATTATCCCTCAAGCAGTTGAAACCTTTGGAAAAATCGACATCCTGATTAATAGCGCTTCTATCTTCCCAGAAGAAGATCTATTTGCCCAGACTGATGTCGCTTTGTGGGATAAAATTTTTGCCATTAACCTTCGTGCCCCCTTCCAACTCAGTCAAGAGTTTGCCAAGCAACTTCCCCAAAATAGGAATGGCAAAATTATTAATATTAACGATGCTGGTATTGCCAAGCCAGATACTAACCATTTTGCCTATCGAATTACCAAACGGGGCTTGTGGGATATGACAAAAATTATGGCATTGGAATTAGCCCCCCGCATTACAGTAAATGGTTTAGCGCTGGGACAAATTCTCGAACCTCCAGGTGACCCAGACCCTCAAGCCTTTATGGAAAATTATGCCCGTAAGTTTATTCCATTAAAAATCCCTGGAAATACCAAAGTAGTGACGGACAGCGCCCTGTTTTTACTCGAACAAGATTTTCTAACGGGTAGCACGATTACGCTGGATGGTGGTCAATATATTTAGTATATAGCGGTTTTTAAGCTAGTAAGGTACAAGTTTTTGGGTTTATAGGGAGCAGGGAGCAGGGACTTCGGAGCAGTAAAGTCAGAAGAAAGAAAAGGTAAAAAATCCTGTGTACCTCATTAGGCTAAAAACCGCTATATCACGAATCACAAAGCTTCTCTAGGAGCTGAGACATTGCTGTACTTGTGAATTTTGTTTAAAGTTTATATGAAAATTTAATGAAGAGTTGGTAAAGTACTTGTGAAACTATTGATAACTACTAAACTGATTATATGAGTTTAGTAAAAATGTTATGAAAACTTGACAACTCTATCTGGCTGGTTAACTTCAATCTGGCGACTTAACTTCAATAAGATTTTCTAAAATTTTATTGAAGTTCCCTTAAAAACCGTGAATTTATTGTGAAAACAACTTGACAGCACCAATTTACTTCACATAGGATTATTCCGGAGATTGTCCATGGGTTTACTGGTAAGGAATATGTAGAAAAGCTTTGAAGTTTTAAGAAATATGTAAAGATATTGAGTTTTCAGCGGAAAAAACTCATAATTGATTTCACGAGCTTTTCATGAAGTTACCTAAAAAAGGGCGAACAGCCTCCCGGAGCAAGGGTGACCATCAAATTATTACTTATTACCTGGATTAGCTGGGATGGCTTAGGTGGCATAAAACGGCAAACACTTGTTGGATGCCACAGTACTCCTAAGTCAACTCCTAAGTCAACCCCAGGGAACACTACTGGAACTATCACTAGGTCAAAAGGGAGAGCAGAGTCTATGTGAATACCCAGAGTACTGTTTGAACAATCAAGACTCGTGCCAATCAAATGGGGCCGAAGACTCCACCTAACCATGGCGCTAGTCAAGACAAGGTAAAACTAACTAAAGAAGGGGTTCTACCTAATGCATCAGAAAACGGTCGGTTTAGAAAAATCAGGGCAACCACCAGATTACCTTGGCCAATACCCGACCCAGAAATCTTCCGAGGTTATTGAACACCTAATCGCGAACTGGTTGGATAAGACGCTATCAAAGACACTATTACCAGAATTTAGTCAATCCTTCCAAATTCATAACTTTGAGCTAGGTGATAAAATTATATCCTATCATAGACGGGAGTTAAGCCAAGATTCTGTTCAAAATGAACCAAATAAGTATTTTTACGTCGTCTGTGGCGGGCGGGTGCGGCTGCTAAGCTTTGATGGGGAAAAACAGCGGGACGTATCGGTACAGGTTCTTGAAGAGGGGGCAACCTTTGGGGCTGAGGAACTGTTGTGCAACCTATCTTATCCTTACCAAGCGATCGCAGCGAGTTCAGGAAAGATTGCTCGGATCTCCTTAGCTGAACTCCAATCTTGGTTAGAACAGCTACCGGAGTGGCTCGAACACCTACAGCAACAAGCTCAGCACCGGCAACGCTTGATTTTCTTCAAGACCTTGACAGAATTGCGATCGCTTGACAGCATCACCCTACAGCAATTGTTGCCCTACCTGGTAGACACACGGATTTCCGCTGGGGAGTCCTTAGTTGAGTCTGGCCAAGTCGGTCGTTACTGGCTACGTAGTGGTCAGATTGAAAGGGGTGGAGTTGAAGAGAATTGCCCACTAACCATTGCCATTGGCGAAAGTTGGGGCTATCCTCAGCCAGTACCGGAAGATTGGATTGCCCAAAGCGATTTATGGGTAACCTATCTCCCTCAGGAACATTGGGACACTGCCCAAGCCCTGGTACCGGTGCTGGCAAGGTTGAGTCCACAGACGGGTCAAAGCTCTGAAAATGGACACCAGAAATCAGAAGCCACTAGCGCCATAGTTCACCAAATCCGTAATCAGCCGGGTCACAGAGTACCGCTAATTCCATCCAACCCCCCTAGCAATGGAAATGGTGAAACACAAAGTAACTCGACCCAGGCTGAGTCTAAACTGATCCCATTTCCCGTACCGACGAAGCGACCTTTTCTTCAGGGGTTGTGGCAACGCTATCCCTTCATTGAACAGCAATCGTCTTCAGATTGTGGCGCTGCTTGCTTGGCAATGATTGGACGTTACTGGGGCAAACGATTTAGCTTGAATTCCCTACGGAATCTGGCTGGGGTGGGGCGTTCTGGGTCATCCCTGAAAGGGTTAGCCAGAGCATCAGAAACCTTGGGATTTCAAGCTACTCCAGTTAGAGCGTCTTTAGCTCGCCTAGCGGATCGGAGTAACCCCTGGATTGCTCACTGGCAAGGTGATCATTATATAGTTGTCTATTGGGTCAAAGGGGAGAAGGTACTTGTTGCGGATCCAGCTGTGGGAAAGCGATCGCTTTCTCGACAACAATTTCTAGAGGGTTGGACAGGATATGCGCTGCTGTTGAATCCCACTCCCCAGCTAGCAGGGACTCCTAATCAAAAGATTTCTCTGAATCGCTTTTGGGGATTGCTATGGCCCCATCGCATCGTCCTGTTGCAAATTATCCTAGCTTCCCTACTGCTCCAGGTTTTTGGTCTGATTACCCCCCTGTTTACCCAAATCATTTTGGATCAGGTGGTGGTTAACAAAAGTGTTGTTACCCTCAATGTGTTTGCCATTGGTCTAGTCATCTTTGGCCTTTGGAGCATAGGCTTGAGTGTCACCAGACGCTACCTGCTGGATTACTTTTCCAATCGACTCAGTCTTACCTTTGTCAGTGGCTTTATTAAGCATACCCTCACACTACCCCTGAAGTTTTTTGAATCCCGCCAGGTGGGGGACATCCTAACCCGAGTCCAGGAAACTGGTAAAATTCAGGCGTTCCTCACTCAGCAAGCCATTGCCACTTGGCTGGATGTGGTAATGATGTTTGTCTATGTGGGGCTGATGCTCTACTACAACTGGCACCTAACCTTGCTGGTGCTGGCAACGATTGTACCGATTGCGATTTTGACCATACTTGCCAGTCCATTTCTACGCCAAGTGTCCAGGGAAATCTTTAAAGAAGCAGCGGCACAAAACTCCCTGTTAGTAGAAATGATGTCGGGAGTAGCAACTGTCAAAGCAGCAGCCTCTGAACAAGAGGTGCGCTGGCGCTGGGAAGACCGCCTCACGGGTCAGTTGAATATGGTATTCAAAGGACAGAACTTGGCCAACGGCTTAGGGTCAGTCAGTGGCTTGATTAATAACCTCAGCGGCACGGCTTTACTGTGGTTCGGGGCTAGTCTGGTAATTCAGGAACAGCTCACCATTGGTCAGTTTGTGGCATTTAATATGCTCATTGGTCGGGTGATTAGCCCGATTTTGTCTTTGGTGGGACTTTGGGATGAATTCCAGGAAATCTTGGTATCCGTGGAACGGCTCGATGATGTCTTGACCACCCAGCCAGAAGAGAATACCCAAAAACCCCTGATGCCATTGCCTGCGATCGCGGGGCATGTCCAGTTTGACAATGTCAGCTTTCGCTATAGTGAGGATGATGAACAATACACCCTTCAAAACATTTCCTTCGAGGTTGCCCCTGGAAAGACCATAGCCATTGTCGGACGCAGTGGCTCGGGCAAAAGTACCTTGGTAAAGCTGCTCCAAGGACTCTATCACCCAACTACAGGCCGTATTTTGATTGATAGCCACGACATCCGACATGTTTCTCCCCAGTCTTTGCGCTCTCAATTAGGTGTGGTACCCCAAGAATGCTTTTTGTTTTCAGGGACGATCTTAGAGAACATCACCTTATACAAACCTGAGTATAGTCTCGAACAAGGGGTAGAAGTTGCCAAATTGGCTGAAGCTCATGTGTTTATTCAAAACCTGCCCCTGGGATACAACACCAAGGTTGGGGAGAGAGGGTCTAACCTGTCTGGGGGACAACGGCAACGGATTGCGATCGCCCGAGCCTTGCTGGGTAACCCCAAGATTATGATTCTCGATGAAGCGACTAGCTCCCTAGATACAGAATCCGAGCGACGTTTTCAACAAAATTTAGCTCGCATTAGTCGCGATCGCACTACCTTCATCATTGCCCACCGTCTTTCTACGGTGCGCAATGCTGACTCTATACTCGTCCTCGACCAAGGTCTGATCGCAGAGCGCGGTACCCACGAGGAACTCATGGCTGAGAAAGGTCTGTACTACCACCTAGCCCAGCAGCAGCTAGATCTTTAACCCTGACATTTATGAAAGTTTGTAAATGTTTTGCGTAAAAAATCGCTCTCGGGGTGATAAGTCCAGGGACTACTCTCTTCAACATTGACTTTCGCCAAGGTTCGTGTTCTCAGTTCAAATCAATACACACAACACTACCAGTGATTATGGGTGAACTACCATGAACAAACCACAAGAATCTATCCCCTCTAGAGAGGGACTCCCTAAGGGAGAAACCGCTCACCCTAATCTAACCTCAGCTGAGATTAGATCGATCTATGGGGGGACAGCGATATCAGCACCACCACTCCCCCAATCACCTAATAATGTTAGAAATCCGGTTACACCAACATCATCACTAGGAGCTACCAACACTGAAAACTGGTCAACAGCCCTACAAAATCTACTGGATCAGCCACCATCGGTACTGCCCCAGAGACTGCTTTTGGGCGGATTCGCCTTCTGTATGGTCTGTGGAGTTTGGGCAACCTTTGGGCAAATTGACGAAGTGGGTAAAGCCACAGGCAAGTTAGTGCCAAAAGGAGAAGTGTATAAAATTCACCCGATCGAATCCGGCAAGGTGGCCAGGATTGCGGTCAAAGAAGGGGAATCGGTTACCGCTGGGCAAGTCTTGGTGGAACTGGATACAGAACTTGGCGCTACGGAAGTAGAGCGTTTGGAGCAACTGATCAATGCTGACCAAATCAAATTAATTCAGA
The DNA here is from genome assembly GCF_010672755.1 of Moorena sp. SIO1F2. Lineage (NCBI taxonomy): Bacteria > Bacillati > Cyanobacteriota > Cyanophyceae > Coleofasciculales > Coleofasciculaceae > Moorena > Moorena sp. SIO1F2. Next base: position 46,473 of record NZ_JAAHFV010000002.1, on the reverse strand, counting down.
TGCAAGGGCTGATTGAAAACATCCGCCAAGAAGCCCAAACCCGTCAGCAAATTGCCAAAGCGGACATTGACGCACAACAGGCCGCTATCGCTCAGGCACAGACTAAAGTAGCCGCCTTACAAGAACAACTGCTCCAACATCAGGAGGCAAAAGTCGCCAGTCAGGACAGACTAGAACGGCTAAAACGACTCAAGGCGACTACCCAAGCACTGCTCCAGCAACGAGAGGATGATGCATTTGCCCTGAAAGAACGCCTAGAGAATCTCAAACCCCTGTTAGCATCAGGGGCAATCTCAAAAGAACAAGTATTTCAAGCAGAACATAGCCTACGAGCGAGTCAGCGGGTGATTACCCAAACCCAACTGCAAGAAGCAGCCAGTAACCAAGACCAAATTTATCAAGCCCAGCAGAGTATACGCGATCACAACAGCGCGATCACTCTCACTCAGAGCGATTTCAACCAGACCTTAGCAGAAATCCAACGACTTCAAGCAGGTTTAACTCAGAAGCAAGCAGAAGTCCATCGGACTCAGCTCGAGACCAAGCAGAAACTTCAGCAGTTGGAGATCGAACTGACTCAACTAAATGCCAAAATTGCTGAAAACCGCAATCTGCTAACTAGTGCAAAAGCTAGGCTCAAACAAAAGTTTCTCTATGCACCGGTGGATGGAGTAGTTTCCTCCCTCAACGTTGCCAATATTGGTGAAGTCTTTCAACCCGGTCAAACTATTGCCGAAGTAGCGCCCCAAGATGCGCCCCTGGTGTTATCAGCCAGTTTACCTAATCAAGAGGCAGGCTTTATCAAAGAAGGAATGCCGGTGCAAATCAAGCTTGATGCCTATCCCTATCAGGAATACGGCATCATCAAAGGGAAAGTCACCTCCCTTTCTGCCGATGCCAAAACTGATCAACAACTTGGTTCGGTTTATGAGGTGGAAGTTTCCCTAAACCGTGACTACGTTACAGAAGACGATCAAATGATCCGATTTAAACCTGGTCAGACAGCCAAAGCTGACATCATTATCCGCCGACGTCGGATTGTGGATTTCTTGTTAGATCCAATCCGACAGCTGCAAAAAGGTGGTGTCAATCTATAGCAGGACTAACGCAATTTAGCCATCGACATACTGCCTGTAGGGTAATAGGGGTGGTCCTAAATCCAGGTCAATTAACCCTGGTGGCACAACCAGTCAGGGAAGAGGAGTACAAAGGAGGGAAATGGATTGACTGACAAGTCGTGGGCTTTGCCCAGTTATGGAAATTTATGGTCAGAGCTAGCATTGAGTACGGTCATGGAAAAGCTGTGTGAATCCCCTGTGGATAAAGAATTTCACAATCTTTTCACAAAATCTGATCAAAATTTTCACGAAATCTGATCAAAATTTTCATAAAGCTTTGTTCAAAATAGTCTTTACTGAGAGTGTTTCAAGTTTTACAGGTTTGTCAGTCAACTAGGGGCAAGGGGGGAAGAATCTGGTGTTGTTCAAAATTGCGATGATTGATGGAGATTTAGAAGAAGAGAATCCTGATCTATCAATCGTAATTGATTGGTAAAAAAGAACAGGTTGTGAGATTATTCGAGATCACCCAATCACCCGATCACCCGATCACGCCATCTTCGCAGGTTTCACAACTCAAATCAGATGGTTAGATCAGTACTCTAACTCTTCGCTTAATTGACCAACCAGAATCACTGACTATTGAAACTAGAGGTAGAGTTCAAGCGTAAATCCTGCAAATCCAATTCGTTGACCTTCAGATCACAGAGAAATCATCATGAGTTACTCCATGCTTCGTCGTTCTAATCGCCCAGTGGGCAAAACCCTAGATCCTGAAAAGATTAGTTTGATTGAAGAAGCAATTCGCGATCGCAAGTATTCCTGGGCTTGTGTTTTGATGCTGCGTTATTTGGGTCTTAATCCCTTAGAATACATACCGTCGCGAACCTACTGCCGATTGCGACGGGATAACGAGAAAATGGACTCACTCAATCAAGCTACAACCGACAGCCTCAAGCAGGATAGGGAAGATGCTCCTAAGTGCTTAAGGAATATTAAAGATCTCGACTATGCAAAGCCCCTTGACAGGAGAAGCCAACTAGTGCAAGGGGGCTCTCAAGAACAGTGGTTTAACCACAAATTGCAAAAATTCTACTAAACTAATTGCCGACAAAGCAATGCCAAAAGCATTGCGCTAATTTTCTTAATGGAGGCTCTGCTGCCTACTCTCAAACCGCACTGTAACTTCACTCAGTCCATTATTTTACGTCGCTTAACTTACGACCAGCTGCCTTCGCTTTTAGTTCTTCGTTGGGCGGTAGTGTTCCCTTGTTAAACAAGTTACTAACTTATTTCATTATAAAACAGTGGATAATGTTTGACAAGGTTTAGATAGCTATAAGGCTAATAGTTGCACCTCTAAAACCTGCCAATACCCAAGAATCCCATGGCGGGAATTCCCTTATTCCCTCCTTGTCCTAGTGGAGCCGACTGCATTGCTTTATTAAATCAAAAAAAAAGCTGAAACTCTTGTCCGTGTCTTGATGCAAAGCGCGAGTGGGACAAATCCCCCCCCCATAAAGGCCAACCCGTCGCTTCAGCATAGCTGCCAAATGCCTAACAGCTTACTACATCAAAGTAGATTCAAACTCCTACTATAAAACTGATAGGAGTAGAATAGAGGACAGCACAAAAAACGGGGTTGTGGAGGGAAGAACGTTGGATGAGCTGAGAACTGCGTTAGAGTTAGCAACCGTTGAAGAGTTACAACAAGTGACAGACATTCTATTCTGTCGTAGGTTTAATCCCTTAGATTACCTTCAGCTCCCTGAGCCAATCGATATCCAAAGCCAAAACCGTGAAGCTTGGTTGGATTCCCTGGAAGAGCGATTTCGCTTCTTGGCAGCAGATGGAGTAACAGTACTCAAGGGACGGACGAGGGAAGTAACCTACCGACAAGCCCTGATTCAAGTTTGTCGTTACCTCAAAATTCCTTACTCTCAACGTCTGACTACAACTGACTTGGAAGCAGAAATATTTCTTCACCTCATGGAGAAAACCTGGAAACGCTTACCAACCCAAGAGCAGCAATCCCTAACAGTACAGGTACAGAAATGCTTAGCTAAGTCAAAACTCCCTGAACCCTTACCTGTACAAATCCAGCACAACCCTATCGAGTTTTTACTCAAAGGTGGTAGCGCCCTAGCATTGACCTCGATTCTAAAGCCAATAATACTACAACAGGTTGCACGCCAGTTTGCCCTACATTTCGCTCGCTATCAGGTTGCTAAACAAGCCCTAGTGAAGGGAGGTTTGGCAGCAGCAGCTCAGTTTCAGAACTACTTTACACTACAAACAGCACGACAGGGAATGGCACTAAGTGCTGCTCGTTATGGGGTTACTAGGAGTGTTTTTGCCTGCCTAGGTCCGATCATGTGGAGCTATTTCTTTGTTGACTTAGGCTGGAGAGCGATCGCAACCAACTACGGTCGGATTATTCCAACCATCTTAACCTTAGCACAAATTCGCCTGACTCGTGCTGAGTGCTGGGAACCAGTTTAGATTGATAGTAGTGGTTAGTGGTTAATTGGTTCTTGGGAAAGAATAGACATTCAGACAATCACCTAGAAATAGCTTGGAACTGCGCTAAGCTGGGAACTCTTATCTTTCCCCTGTTTCCAGCTTTAGGCGCAGTGGGGTTAGTACTAGCTGTGGGAGATACTTGGCGGCAAAAGTACGCCAGTATGATCTCAAAACCCCTAAACTGGGGCTTGGCTATTTTGAGTATCTGGTTGCTCATTACTGCTAGCTTAGCCTTTAACCCCACAGAAGCGTTCCTAGGTTTAGGGAATTTTATCCCCTTCTTCGCCGTTTTCGCTGCTTTCTCTACCCTCATCAAAACCCCAGCACAGCTGAGGCAATTAGCCTGGATTCTAGTTATTCCTTCCCTAGCAGTAACTATACTGGGTTTTGCTCAGATGGTTTTGGGTTGGACTAGCCCAAAAGTATTATCACTAGTCTTTGGTTCAACCTTGGTAGCTAACGGTAATCCTCCAGATCGGATGGATTCAGTGTTTTCGTATGCCAATATCCTAGCCGCTTATCTACAAATACCATTAATTTTAGGAATAGGGCTGTGGATTGAGAGGTTTCAAGCTAGGGGTTGGAGCTGGCATCGATTCGATTATCCGCTGTTGTTCTTGAGTGTGGTGGTGATCGGTAATGCGATCGCATTAGTTTTGACCAACTCCCGCAATGCTTGGATAATCGCTGTTTTGGCTTGCCTTGCCTTTGCCCTTTACTTAGGTTGGTACTGGCTGGTGACAGCAGTTACTGCTGCTGTTGGTAGTATTCTGTGGGCATCATTTGGTCCAATCCTAGGGCGTCAATGGCTGCGTAGTATTGTCCCAGCATACTTTTGGATGCGATTGTCTGACCAGTTGTATCCCAACCGACCCATCGCTACCTTGAGGACAACCCAGTGGAAATTTACTTGGTCAATGATTCAGGAGCGTCCCTGGTTTGGTTGGGGGTTACGCAATTTCACTCCTCTTTACCAGTCACAAATGGAAGTCTGGCTTGGTCATCCCCATAATCTACCTCTAATGTTGACTGCTGAAACTGGCATCCCAGGCACACTGATGTTGAGTGGCTTAGTTGGCTGGATTATAGTACAAGGTATCCAACTATTAAGGGTTTGGTCAACCGTTGCGACCACTACCACTAGACAAGATGGGCATCAAGACAACTTAATTCTGTTCAGTTATCTGGTGGCTTTTGGCAGCTGTACTCTATTCAATCTGCTGGATGTAACTCTGTTTGATTTTCGGGTTAATACCTTGGGGTGGCTGTTGTTGTCAGCAATTCGTGGCGTGGCGTGTCACATTTAACCTAATTTAGTTCTTGATATTGCAATTAGCTAAACCTTAGTTGAAAAGGAGTCGTCTAAGCACGAGTCAGGATAACCGTTCCCATGTTGCCTAGAATAGGTGAAGTTAAGCTTAGTTTACCGAAATTGTCGGATTTTGTGGGATGATTAAAGGATCAGGCTCCTTCCAAATGTCACAATAATCGAAAGCGTTGTCTAACCAGTTAGGATAAAACTGCAGTGGCACAAGATCGGGTCAGACAAAACATTAGGAATCGCGAAAGCCCAAACTCCACGACTTATTACGAAATACTGGGATTGCACCCTAGTGCATCACCCATAGCTATCCGACGTGCCTATCGGCAACTCAGTAAGCGCTATCATCCTGATACAACCGACTTACCCACTGAAACTGCCACGATTAAATTCCAAAAGCTGAACCAAGCCTATGCTACCCTGAGTAATCCAGAGCGACGAGCAATCTATGACCAAAAAATTGGTTATTCCCGCCTCAATGTGATTCAGCCACCCCCTAGTTTAAACAATCCAGTTAATCAAAAGCCACCAAGCTCCTCGTCCTCAGCTTACCTTGATCCCACTGACCGCCCCCTTTCAGCTGGGGAGATTTTTGTCTTATTCATTTTAGGACTAACCTTTTTAGGCTGCTTACTACTAGCCATAGCGATTGGATTAACCCAAGGTGAATCTGCTCTGCTAATTTCTAAACCCAGTGGCAATGATTTGCTTACCTTACCCGAGATTAATTTTATTCAACAGGCGAAACCTGATAATTTGGATAGTCAAATACCGGTTAATAACCAATCAGCCCAAAATACCCAGATAACCCATCTCTCAGAATAACTGATCAAGAATAACTTATAATATTAAGTCTGTTTAATCCCTTATAATGTTAATCCCTTATAATAGGGTTTATCCCATAAATGTTAATTGTCTTAATTGTTAATTGTCTTAATTGTTAATTGAAAATTGTCACGTGACCATTGACAATGTTCAATTTTATACTGATGTACCACCAAGAATTATAAATAGTTAATCGGACTCGATATGACACTTCCGCCAGGTGATACCCCCTTGTATAACCACCCTCTACCTGAAATAGAGAGGTGGCTGAAAATACTAGGATGTGAACAAGACAGTAATGATCTACATTGCTGGCGTGTTGATCGACCTACCTGGAAAGCAGAACTTTGCCTTGAGGTAGAGGAGTTAATCGTGCGCTACGTCAAGTCTGGGGAAGATGGACAAGATATTCAACGATCTTTCAAGTATTCCCTCAGCCGCAAAGATATAGAAGATGCAGTTTTCTGTGGTCCTTAGTAGGTGAAGGGTCTGCGGTCGTTGAACGTTATAAGGTTGTCCCTTGTAGTGTGGCCTTTTGGCCAAGGTTAGAAGGTTGAAAGTTATAAGGTTGTTCCCTAGGCGAACAACTAAAAAACCTACCCTACAAGGAACGCCAAAAGCGAACAACTAAAAAACCTTTCACCATTCTTATCTTAGACTTTTCCAAACCGACGTTCACGCTGCTGATAAGTAGACAAAGCACGGTGAAACTGTCCACGGTCAAAATCCGGCCATAGGGTATCTGTGATGTAAAGTTCCCCATAAGCCATTTGCCAAAGTAGGAAATTGCTCAAGCGCATTTCCCCACTAGTGCGAATTAGCAAGTCTGGGTCACAGATATTGGCAGTGTAGAGATGGCGTGAAAATAGGGCTTCGTCAATGTCATCTGGTTGGATGTGACCAAGTTGGACCTGAGTAGCAATGGCTCGACAGGCTTGTATAATTTCCTGGCGGGCCCCGTAGTTAGTAGCCACAGTAAACTGAATGCCAGTATTATTGAGAGTTTCATTCATAGAATGCTCAATTTGTGCTTGCAACGATTGCGGTAAGGCGGTCAAATTTCCCACAAACTGAATCCGAACATTCTCCTCCATCATTTCTTGAAGTTCTCTAGCCAAAACCCGCTCAAACAAGGTCATCAGAAACTCCACCTCTTCTAAGGGGCGTCCCCAGTTTTCTGTAGAAAATGCATAGGCGGTAAGGGCTTTGATTCCCCAATCATCACAACAACGAAGTAGTTTTTTGAGAGCCTCCACCCCTTGCCGATGTCCTATAACTCGAGGTAGTCCCCGGCGTTTTGCCCAACGACCATTACCATCCATAATCACTGCCACATGCCTAGGCAAACGGTCTGGTGAAAGGTCGCTTGGTAATTTGTTTAGGATAGTTTGCATAGCAGTTATTTTTTCTCTTGAGACGTTGATGATGGAAGACGGAGGAAACGTGAAACTAGCACCCGTCCCTGGGACTTGAATTGGCGACCTAGGTTGCGTAGACCTGGAGCAACTACCTCACGATCCACGACTGGGGAAAATCGTTCCTCTAGCAATTGTTTGAGTCTCGTGCTAGTTAGTGGTCGGTACAATCCTCCTTTTTCCGCCAAAGAAATTGAACCCGTCTCTTCAGATACAACAATACAAAGGCAATTTTCGACACGTTCTGTAATTCCCATCGCAGCCCGATGGCGGGTCCCCAGCTTCCGAGAGGCTGTGCGCTCAGAAAGAGGCAAAATTACCCCCGCAGCTACAACCCGAGAGCCACGAATTAATACCGCTCCATCGTGTAACAACGTAGTTGTTTGGAAAATGGTTTGCAGTAGTTCTTTAGAAATTTCAGCATTTAGCTGAACACCCGGTACAGAAACATCCCGCTCATCAATTGGACCATTAGTTTCTAAAGTTATCAAAGCGCCAACTCGATTTTGAGACAACTCTTTGACCGCGTCTACGATTTCATTGATTACACTGTCAGGCTTAGGAGTGGGACGTCGTTGTCCTTGAAACAACTGCACAATCTCTCCTCGACCTAACTGTTCAAGAAATCGACGAAACTCTGACTGGAAGATGACAGCCATTGCCACAGCTGAGCCAACCACCAACTTTTCTAGCACAAAACTCAATAGCGTCAACCCTAACCTATTACTTACTGCTGCGGCTAACATCAGGACAATTAGCCCTCGCACCATCCATAAGGTGCGGCGCTCCCCAATGATGAGGAGCACAAGATAAGTAAGGGCTAGAACCAACCCAACATCGATGCTGTGAAGCAACAATGACTGAGCCCAGCTATGGTCAGTAACAGGACCCGGCAACGGAGGCATTGAACGTTCAGGAAAGAATTAAGGATGGAGATGGAGTCGAACTGGCTTGATTTTAGCGTCAGCTAAGTGATTAGCTCTTAAAAAGTTAATGGTTAATGATTGGCGGTTAGCCAAAAGTCAACCACCAACAACCAATAGCTTTTAGCTTTTAGCTTTTAGCTTTTAGCTAATTTCTGCTCTGGGTCTGAGTCGTTCGGGCAAACGATCTAGGCGAATTAAATCTTGGTAAGTTTCCCGCTGCACAATCACCTGGGCTTCTCCGTCCTTGACTAAAACTGCTGCTGGTCTGGGTAACCGATTGTAATTAGATGCCATGCTGTAATTGTAGGCACCAGTAGCCATTACCACCAAAATATCTCCTGGCTGAGTTTGAGGTAAGGTAGCATCTTTAATCAAAATGTCCCCTGATTCACAATGTTTACCAGCAATTGTGATTTTTTCGGTTAGGGGAGCTGACATCCGGTTGGCAATCACAGAGCGATAAACGGATTGGTAGGTAATCGGACGCGGATTATCTGACATACCTCCATCAACTGTCAAGTAAGTCCGGATTTCGGGGATGACTTTAGAACTCCCCAGAGTGTAGGCGGTGACACAGGCTGGACCAACAATGGAACGCCCGGGTTCCGATAGCAGTTTCGGTAGGACGAGTTGCCGAGAAGTGCAAGCAGCAACAACGGAGTCACAGACTCCCTTGACCCAATCATCAATAGTAGGAGGGTCATCGGATTCTAGATAACAAATCCCTAAGCCTCCTCCTACATTGATCTGTTCTACTCGCAAATCGTAGTCAGCCGCTTTAACAATACACTCGACTAGCACTTTCGCCAGATCTTGATGGGGTTGGCTCTCAAAAATCTGAGAGCCAATGTGGGCGTGTAAACCAACAAAGTTGAGGGTTGGGTGTTGGCTGATAAAGGTAAAAACTTCATCCCAGGTATCGGGATCAAAGCCAAACTTACTGTCTAGGTGACCCGTGCGAATGTAATCGTGGGTGTGACACTCGATCCCTGGGGTCAATCGAATCATGATCCGGATACTCTCTTGTGGTAACGAAGCCAGGGCTTTTAACTCCAGCCAGTTATCCACTACGATGGTGCAGCCACTCTCGGTAGCTAGTTCCAGTTCACTAGTAGATTTATTATTGCCATGGAAATAGAGTTTGTCAGCACTAACACCAGCTTGTAGAGCAGTGTAGAGTTCACCACCAGAAACCACATCGATTCCGAGGCTTTCAGAGTTTGCGATCGCACAAATTGCTAAACAATTCCAGGCTTTAGAAGCGTAGAGGACTAGAGATTCTCCGGGGTAGTAGTTAGCAAAGGCTTCCCGATACTGATGACAAGCAGTTCTAAAGGTTACTTCGTCCACAATGTAAAGGGGGGAGCCAAATTGCTCGACTAGAGTCGTCACATCGCAACAACCAATTTCCAAGCAGTCACGGCTGTTAACTTTGGCGGTTAGAGGGAGCAGTTTCTGATTCGGTGAGGGGTTTGACCCACCATTGTTTGGGTCTGGAGTGATAGATGAATTGAGATACTGAAGCCCTGAATTCTGAACCTGAGTGGGTTGAGTCGATAGCATTATGTAATTATTTTCCTGATTTTGCTTTACAGTTGGAACTTGCGTCTCGTTAATCAGTGTACAATTGAAGGCTGTGACTGTCTTAAAACTTAAACCCCTCAAAGCAGAGCACCTAAGTGCTGCAGTGGCACTGGATCAGCTGTGTTTTGGTGGACTTTGGACTCGGTCGGGTTACGAGCGAGAGTTGGATAGCCCCAACAGTCAGTTGTTGGCTTTGGAAGCTCCTCCAAAAGGGGACAAAAAAGAAACTTTGCTTGAAGGCACAGGTGTTCCCATCACCTCATTACCCAATTGCCTGGTAGGCTTAGGTTGTTTTTGGTCAATTTTGGAGGAAGCCCATATTATTATTCTGGCAGTGCATCCTGACTACCAACGTCAAGGTTTGGGTCAATTACTGCTTTATTCATTGCTACAGGATGCTAAACAGCGTAATTTAGAGTGGGCAACCTTAGAGGTGAAACCATCTAATCAAGCAGCACTAGCTCTTTACCAAAAGTTCGGCTTCACTGAAGCTGGACGACGTAGAAACTATTACAAAGACACTGGGGAGGATGCTCTGATTCTATGGCGAGGGGGTCTGAAAAGCCCTGAATTTGAGAAAACAATGGCCGATTGTTACCAGGAAATTAAACAGCGCTTGGCAGCTATTGACCTGGAAATTGGTTAATGGCTAATAACTAGAAATGGCATCGGAAGTAAGTAAATAACTGTTTCAATTGCTGGGAGTTGTGTAAAAATAAACGGTGGGCTGATTTACCTGTGCTAGAATCAGCTTACACGGGCATGCAACAGGTGATGGGAATACGCCATGTTTGAACGCTTTACAGAAAAAGCCATTAAGGTGATCATGCTGGCTCAGGAAGAAGCACGTCGCCTAGGTCATAATTTCGTAGGCACAGAGCAAATCCTCCTGGGTCTGATCGGAGAAGGAACTGGCGTAGCTGCCAAGGTCCTCAAATCTATGGGCGTAAATCTCAAAGACGCTCGGATTGAAGTTGAGAAAATTATTGGCAGGGGTTCCGGCTTCGTTGCTGTCGAAATCCCCTTTACCCCCAGAGCAAAGCGGGTTCTGGAGCTATCCCTAGAAGAAGCTCGCCAGCTAGGCCATAACTACATTGGTACAGAACATCTGCTACTAGGGCTAATACGGGAGGGAGAAGGCGTAGCGGCTAGGGTTTTGGAAAACCTAGGAGTAGACCTGTCTAAAGTCAGAACCCAAGTTATCCGAATGTTGGGTGAAACGGCGGAAGTCACAGCAGGAGCCTCTCAAGGTCGTACAAAGACTCCTACTCTCGATGAGTTTGGCTCGAACCTAACCCAGATGGCTAGTGAAGGCAAGCTAGATCCAGTAGTAGGACGGGAAAAGGAAATAGAACGGGTAATCCAGATATTGGGACGCCGTACCAAGAATAACCCAGTATTGATCGGAGAACCAGGGGTAGGAAAAACGGCGATCGCAGAAGGCTTAGCCCAACGAATCGCTAACAATGATGTTCCAGACATTTTGGAAGAAAAGCGAGTCGTTACCCTCGATATTGGCTTACTGGTCGCTGGAACCAAATACCGGGGTGAGTTTGAAGAACGCCTGAAAAAAATTATGGATGAGATTCGTCAGGCATCTAACGTAATCCTGGTGATTGACGAGGTTCATACCCTGATTGGTGCAGGTGCAGCTGAAGGCGCAATTGATGCGGCAAATATCCTCAAACCAGCCTTAGCAAGGGGAGAATTGCAGTGCATTGGAGCGACAACTTTGGATGAGTACCGCAAACACATTGAGCGGGATGCAGCCCTAGAACGTCGTTTCCAACCAGTAATGGTCGGTGAACCGTCAGTAGAAGAAACTATTGAGATTCTATACGGCTTGCGGGAGCGCTACGAGCAACACCACAAATTGAAAATTTCCGATGAGGCTCTCGAAGCAGCAGCAAACCTCTCAGACCGTTATATTTCCGACCGTTACCTGCCAGATAAGGCCATTGACCTGATCGATGAAGCAGGAAGCCGAGTGCGTTTGATTAACTCCCAGTTGCCCCCAGCAGCAAAAGAGCTAGATAAAGAACTGCGTCAGGTCCTAAAAGAAAAAGATGATGCGGTACGCTCCCAGGACTTTGATCGAGCTGGGGAACTACGCGATCGCGAAATGGAAATAAAGGCGGAAATTCGCTCAATTGCCCAAAGCAAGAAGAGCGAGTCTCGGGGTACTGATGACAGCCCAGTTGTAGATGAAGAGGACATTGCTCACATTGTTGCTTCTTGGACTGGTGTGCCGGTACAAAAACTGACTGAATCAGAGTCAGAGAAACTACTGCACATGGAAGATACCCTGCATCAACGCCTGATTGGTCAGGAAGATGCGGTTAAAGCCGTTTCCCGAGCAATTCGTCGAGCTAGGGTAGGCTTAAAGAATCCCAACCGTCCGATTGCCAGTTTTGTCTTCTCTGGACCTACAGGGGTCGGTAAGACAGAATTAGCTAAGTCATTGGCAGCTTACTTCTTCGGGTCTGAAGAAGCCATGGTGCGCCTAGATATGTCCGAATACATGGAGCGCCATACCGTTAGTAAGTTGGTAGGTTCGCCTCCTGGATATGTGGGCTACAACGAAGGTGGTCAACTAACTGAGGCAGTGCGTCGTCGTCCTTACACAGTAGTGCTGTTCGATGAAATTGAAAAGGCACACCCAGATGTGTTCAATATGCTGCTGCAAATCCTAGAGGATGGGCGGTTGACTGACTCCAAGGGTCGGACGGTAGACTTTAAAAACACCCTGCTGATCATGACCTCGAATATCGGTTCCAAGGTTATTGAAAAGGGTGGCGGACAACTGGGCTTCGAGTTCAGCGATAATCAAGCGGAATCCCAATATAATCGAATTCGGAATCTAGTGAACGAAGAACTTAAACAGTACTTCCGCCCAGAGTTTCTGAATCGTTTAGATGAGATTATCGTCTTCCGTCAGTTGACCAAAGAAGAAGTCAAGGACATTGCCAAGATTCTGTTAAAAGAAGTGTTTGGTCGTTTGTACGAACAAGGCATTACTCTAGAAGTCAGCGAGAAATTCAAAGACCGTTTGATCGAAGAGGGTTACAACCCCAGCTACGGGGCCAGACCATTACGCCGAGCAATCATGCGGTTGTTGGAGGATGTGCTGGCAGAAGAAATTCTCTCCAGTCGCATTAAGGAAGGAGATATTGCCTATGTTGATGTCAATGAAGAGGGTAAGGTGCAAGTCAGTCGTAAGGAAAACCGAGAGCTTTTGCCTCAAGGAGTTGAGTAAGTGATTGTAGGGTAAAGCCCCTACTTATCCTGTGCTAACTCCCCTTAATCCCCCCTTACTAAGAGGGGGGAAATTTTTGGCATTGTTTATGACAAATTACCAGAATAAGTACGGAAGAAGCTAAAAAAGTGCTACCAGTATTAAAAATGGCACTATAAGAGTTTATAGGATAATGGAAGACTTTTTTAAAAATGTATCTCGTTACCCACGCTATCTAATCAGTATTACTCTAGGGATATTCTATTCCGTGTTTTTGCTGGTAAAACCACTACTGAACCGCCCCCTAACTGCGATCGCATTAATTGGCATAGCCGTAGGAGTTTCTCTATTCATGGTTTTCACCCTACGTGGGATGCTCGGCTTCAGTCCGGTTTAGACTAGGTTTAGACTAGGTTTAGACTGGGTGCGCGCAGCTTTCGATGATGCCCATACTTTAACAAAGGGAACGTCATGACTACAAATCGCCGTGTTTTTCGGGTTTCCTCCCTAATTCAGCAGGAGGTTAGTCAAATGTTGCTTAACGATATCAAAGATGACCGGGTCGGTAGTGGAATGGTTAGCATTACCAACGTTGATGTCTCTGGTGACTTGCAGCACGCTAAGATCTATGTCAGCATCTATGGAACTGATGAGGCAAGATCTAAAACAATGGCTGGATTAAAATCAGCTACAGGTTATGTCCGCCGAGAACTAGGTCGGCGGATTCGCCTGCGCCGCACACCAGAGGTCATGTTTATTGAAGACCGTGGTCTCGAAGGAGGCGATCAGATGCTGAACTTACTGAATCAGCTTTCTCAAGAACGCCAGAGCAAGCAACTCGAAGACGATATTTCTGGAGCACAAGCTTGAATTCTCTCCCAAAGTCACTGCCTGATCTAAAAAACCTTTCCCTAGCAGAACAGGTAGCGCAAATGGTAGTGGTTCGAGCATCCGGCTACCTATTTGATCACCAAATTCAGTATCCGATTTGGGAACCCCCAGCTGAACAATTGCAGCGTTGGTTGCAAGAGTTAGGTATTGGGGGTGTTATTTTACTAGGCGGGAGTGCTGTGGAACTCGCCCTCAGGTCGAAACAACTCCAAGAGTGGGCAAAAATTCCCTTACTCATAGCTGCTGATATTGAAGAAGGTGTGGGTCAAAGGTTTGCCGGTGCCACTTGGTTTCCTCCACCGATGGCACTGGGAGCGATTGCCCAAAACGATCCTGAGCCAGCTTTGCAGTATGTCCGTACCATGGGAGAAATCACGGCTACTGAAGCGTTGGCCATTGGGATTAACTGGATCCTGGCACCAGTTGTTGATGTCAACAACAATTCCCAAAATCCTGTTATCAATGTCCGGTCGTTTGGTGATAACCCTCAAATCGTTAGCCAATTGGCTTCTGCCTTTATCCAAGGAACCCGACAGTATCCAGTCTTAACCACTGCCAAGCATTTTCCCGGTCATGGGGATACCGCGACAGATTCCCATCTGGATTTACCAGTCTTGCCCCACTCACCCCCCCGACTAGCTACGGTTGAATTGCCTCCCTTTACCAATGCGATCGCTGCTGGGGTAGATGCCATCATGACCGCTCACCTCCTAATTACAGCTTGGGATGACCAACACCCAGCCACCCTGTCATCAGCGATTTTGACTCAACTGTTGCGCACAGACTTGGGATTTGAAGGATTGATTGTGACCGATGCTCTAGTGATGGGGGCAATTGCTAATCGCTATGGTGCCGATGAAGCCACAGTCATGGCTGTAGAAGCCGGTGCTGATATTCTCTTGATGCCCGTTAATCCCGAGACAGCAATTGAGGCAGTCTGTCAAGCAGTCGAACAAGGACGGATCTCACGGGAGCGGATTCAGGCATCAGTAGAGCGCATCAGTCGTGCAAAACGTAAAGTGGGCTATCACTGTCAAAGAGAGGGTTTAGACGAACACTCCGCTGCACAACAAATACCATCTCTACAAAACCCACCCTCACAACCTGTCCTGGAGTCGGGCTTAGACGATGATCCAGCTCAACAACCGATAACATTTCAACCCAACCCCAATTGGCTCTCGCAACTAGCTCAACCAACCACCCTAACGACTGTAGCCGATATTCTCCAGGCTTCCCAGATAACTAGAGGTTTTCTAGCTTTATCATCAATACCCAGCAGCAGTAATCAACCGTTACGTAATCTAATTTTGGTCGATGATCTCTTAGCTTGTGACTTTTTGGGACAGCACACACCAGCAGTCACTTTACCAAGAAGGCTGGGTTACAAACTCCAACTGGTTGATAGTCACACGACCCTACCTTCGGAAGTAGTCGATAATCCTGTTGGTGCTAAATCTACTCTGCTACAGCTATTTATCCGAGGTAACCCGTTTCGGGGTAGTGCTGGATTGACAGCAGTAGCTAGGGCATGGTTTAAGATGTTGTTAAAAACTGGGGATTTACAAGCTCTGGTGATTTACGGTAGTCCTTATGTGTTAGAGCAGTTCCTGCCAGAGTTGCCACCGGAAACACCATATGTATTTTCTTACGGGCAGATGCCAGCAGCTCAAGCGATCGCTCTTGAAGCATTGTTACCCGAAAGTTCAACAATAGATACTTTTGTGAGATTTATTTAATTTTTATGGATTTTTAAGGGAATTTCTGCTAATTTGCCCCTCTACAGCTTGATCAGAGGAGAAGATGGATATGAACTACTGCAAGACCTATAGTAAATATTTTTTTTAATAAAACCGATATTATAACAGAAGCATATACCTCTGGTCAATTAATAGGAGTTGACAAAATACCCAATCCAATCTCAAAAAACACCGAGAATTCCAGCTTTACTCCTATCCCCTATTCCCTGATTATTGAGAGAGGAGCAACTATTAACCGAATAGCTTAGTAAACCTTATCAATCCTGTCTAAAAGTGCTACTCTAAATTTAGAGAGGATTAGAGCTATGAAGAAATATGTCACTCCAAAGGAGGCAGCCAAAAACTACGGCGTCTCAATCTCAACCCTTAGGCGATGGGATCGGGAAGGAAAACTCGACAGTATCAGAACCCAAGGAAACCAAAGACGGTTCTGTGTCGAAGAAGAAGCTCCGCAAAGTAAGCCTGTTATCGCTTATGCAAGAGTCTCTACCCATTCCCAACGAGATGACCTCGATCGGCAAGCTCAATTTCTACGGTCAAAATATCCAAACGCAGAAATTGTTAAAGAAGTTGGATCGGGACTCAATTTTAAACGGAGAAAGTTCCTCAAAATATTGGAACGGATATACAGCTCTGATATCTCAGCATTTGTTGTCGCCTACCCAGACAGAGCAGTCAGGTTTGGTTTCCCATTACTTGAATGGTTATGTCAAAAAGGTGGAGTCAAGCTCGTGGTTCTCAATGAACGCAAGTTATCCCCAGAGCAGGAATTGGTCGAAGATATCCTGTCCATCCTCCACTGTTTCTCTGCTAGGCTTTACGGACTCCGGAAATACCAAAGACAAGTCAGCAAAGCGGTACAAGAAAAAACCTCGGAACAAGACTTCGAAGTTGACACCCAACAGTGTCTCGAAGATCAGGGTGTTTCCGTCTAAAGAACTCCATAAAGTTTGGAAAACTTGGCTTAATGCATATCGTTGGATCTACAACTGGTCAATAGCTACAATCAAAAACGGCTACCAAGGTAGTACCTATGATTTACAGAAATTAGCCAGGAATGCTGATAGACCCGAGTGGGTGAAAACATTACCTGGTCATCAGTTACAAGAAGCCGTAGCAGACGCGATGGACGCGGCTAAGCAGGCTTTGGCGTCGGGAGGTTTTGCTAAATTCAAGTCTTGCCGACAGACAAGTCAGGTGATTAAGTTCAAAGCCGGAGATTTTAAAAAAGGCTTCTGGTATCCAACAAAAGTAAAAGGCTTTTCTTATCGTTCACCTCAAGGTTTTCCTGAGGAGTGCATCTACGGTACTCAGTTGGTTTGGATTAAAGGTAAATGGTACGGAATTTTTCCTAAATACATTGAGCCGATTCCTACCACTGTTGACAAGGTAATAGCCTTAATATCCTTACAGTTGGTATAGGATGATCGTGCTTAATGCCATTAAACGTTTCATAATTATTCTCCTTGTGAGCTATTTGTTAGATAATTTTTCCAAAAACGAGTTTTTATTCCGTATTCTAACCAGTCTCCTTTTATTTGATCATGTAGATCTGGTGCAATATCTTTAGCTAAACAAGCCATTCGACTAGCATTGAGTTGAAGTTGTCCGTAGTTATCTGCAATTTGCTGCACAGTCAATGTATGTCCACGCTGATTGATAATTTTGTTAATTTCACACTCAGATACACGGTAAAAATATATATCACTGCCTTCTTGGTATACCTGACGCATTTCTTTTTCACAAGAGGTACGACGACGAAATATGGAAAAAGGTAGGGTGCTGCGAGCCTTTTCAATTATTTTATTAAAGCTAATTCGTAAATCTTCAATAGTGCCTGCCCTAGAGCAATTAAGTGTTTTTACAAGTTCATCTAACTTAATGAAAATATCTCGCTCAAGGTTCTCCAATCTTGTAATTGTAGGGTCAAACAGTTCTTTGTAAAAAGTACCTGGCGTTTTTTGCACAATCTTATCAACTTGAGCAAGAAGCGTCATCATCTCTAAAGCAATTTGGTTGATTCGCGCTTCTAGGGATTGATCAACAGTACCAAGAGTATAGCGGACATCAATAAGAGTCTCTGCACGAGCACGATTAATCTCTAAGAAGGTTTCCCGCATTGCGCCACGATAGCGCTCATCTACTCTTTCCAAGATATGATCAATATCCTCAACCACTTGATTTTCAATAGCTAGGATATTGTCTTTACTATGGTCTAAAAGTCTCTGAGCAGCTTCCTCAGTGCGGAGAATGTTATTTGCTGCTACCCGATCAACTTTATTGATTACATCATCACTAAAGGGGCGTATTGAACTATTAAAAAATTCCTCAAATTCTTTTAATGCTTTATCGCTTGCACCTTCAGCAACACCTTCAGCAACAATTTTAAATGGTCTTTTAAGAGCGTCTTCGACGCTATCGAATAATTTGCTAAGAGCTAAAGCTCTAGGTTGCATTGAAGCAAGGATCACGCATACAAAAGGTAATAATTTCAGAGTCTTCATTATTTGAGTTTTTAGGCGTTGCTTAATAATGGAATGATTTTAATAGTTTTGTGGAATGGGCATCTTGCCCGTTCCTAATCTTTTCGGTCGTGCAGGATGCCCACCCTACTTATATTCATTCCTTGATTCAGCAACGCCGGATAATTACCCTTAATACAAATCTGCCCCATCTTCCCATCTCCCCATCAATCTTCTTGATGACTGAAGTTAACTAATACATTTATTTTATTAATTTATAAAAGCTTGACTGTGCTGACATTATAGTAAAGTCTTGATTTAATGACAATCGCTGACGAAAGAAAGAGGCTTTGGGAAGGCGGTTTCGGGAGCAAAGCCCTCACGGATCCCTTCACCCTTGACTAGCGGACAATAATGTCCCATAGTTTTATCATGAAAGGAAGTGAGTTCATTAGGAGGGTAAAAAAGTTAGCCAGAGAGCGTGGTCTCGAAGCTCGTGTTGACAAAAAGCGCGGGAAAGGAAGCCACGTCACACTCTATTTTGGTGACCGATTTACTATTGTCCGCAATCCCAAAGATGAACTCAAGACTGGGACATTGAAGGCAATGCTACGTCAGCTTGGTCTACAGGAAGATGAGATTTAACCATGCCATTACTATGAGTCGATTTTCATTCCCAGCTACATTTACCCCTGACGAGTCGGATGGCGGGTTTGTGGTAACTTTTCAGGATCTGCCAGAAGCTATTACTCAGGGAGATTCCATGGAACAAGGCTTGGCTGAAGCAGCGGACTGTTTGGAAGAAGCGATCGCTGCGAGGATTGATGACCAACTCGACATCCCCAACCCCTCACCCCCGGCAGGCGGAGACTATTTAGTCCCAGTGCCAATTCAGACTGCCTTAAAAGCTGCCCTTTACCTGGCCATGTCCGAGGCAGGGATCACATCACTCCAATTAGCCCATACTCTCAATACCGATGAACAGGAAGTCAGGCGCATTCTCAACCCCGATCACGGGACGAAACTTCCTACACTGGAACGGGCACTAGCTGCTTTAGGTAAGCGGATTGAACTTCGCCTTTTTTAGGGGAATGTGGTCAATATCATCAAGACGGGAATACCCACAATGCACCCTCAATACACCTCATCGTGGGTGCCAATATCGAGTAAAATAATTACTTCATCTTGAATCTGTTGGTCTGTCTCAATGGAAAACACAATCCGGCAATCGTATCCACAGGAGCAGGCTTTGAGGCCCAATAACTCTCCTTTCAGAGAATGGGTACCTAGTTTTGGGTCAAAAACATCTTCTTCCATTTGCCTCAGGGTGTTTTCAATGCGTTTCTGGAGTTTGGCGTTGCGAGAGACAAACTTACGATAAGCCCGCTTAAATTTTGGGGTAAGTACCAGTTGCCTCATGGGTTTTCGTCAAGAGCCTTTTGCAATTGAGAAATTACAGTCTCTGCTGACTGAGGTCGTAACTTGCCCTGTTTAAATCTAGCAATCGATTCTTTGGCATCCTCAGCAATTTCTTTACGACGGGATTCGATCAGACGGTTTTGGATGATTTCAACCAGCATAGCCTGCTGTTCAGGAGGCAGTTGACTAACCGTGTTGAGGGCTTCTTCAAGGGAAGTTGTCATTGGCTTAACAGAGAGGTTTGGTCGCTAGATTCAATTCTATCGGGTTGAATACTTACACGCTTGCGCCGAATCGAAGATCGAAGTTGGAGCCGCTACGCGATCGCATTCTCTTGTAGCTTGGTTTGAAGCAAGGAAACCCAACACTATCTTTTGGCTTAGAAATCGCTACCATTTCCAATCCTCTTCATCCCAATAATTTTCAATCCGATCATCAATTAATAATTCATCATCACCATTTTCGGCCATTTCTTTAAACGCTTCTTCCCATCCTTGACGAGAGTGGGATACTGGCGAAATTATCACCTTCCCATCTTCTACTGTTATTTCAACTACATTGGCTAAACCACATTCTTCAATAATTGCTTTAGGAATTCTAATTCCTTGGGAATCTCCAATACGTACAATTGCCGCTTTCATCAGCTTAATTAATATATAAATTTATTGGTAATTAACATCTTAGCATAATTAATAATCTCTCTATAGTCTACCTAAATGAATTGTGAGTGATAATTTTTGTCCCCTGTTCCCTGTTCCCTGTTCCCTACTCCCTGTTCCCTGTTCCCTTTGCTCTACGAGTGTCCCGATCAGATAGATTTCCCACCGAAAGCAAATGTTTAGGCACTCCTCCCATTCGTTCTAAAACCGATTTTTGGGATTGAAAATTTTGGCGATAATCCCGCAGCAATTTTTTGATCAACTCACTGCTAGTTGTTTTTTCCTGACTTAAAATTTCCACTAAATACTGTTCTGCCTCTTGATCCAGACTGACATTCAACATCACGTTTTACTCCATGGTACTGTTGCCTTCTTTCAATCTTACAATTTTCTAGACCTTCTGACTTTTCACAGCAAGTTCTGAACTCACCAAATAGCCAGGTTTTTTATCAAAATTAAATTATCAATAGTTTACAGTTTATTTCTACTACTATACCATGTGGTGAGCATTATCAACAAGACTGTATGCAGTAACAATAAGTGATATGCTCCTTGGCCTTTGGGCCACGCTACGCGAATGGAGCCGCTACGCGAACGGATTCTCTTGTACCTTGGCTTAAGGCAACCAAACCCAACATCTTTTCTGTCTTCTGTTACCTTGATTGATTAGGTTTCAGTTTCCTTCAACCCCACCTACACCTAGTCACTCCTGACTTGAGACTCCTAAATTTTAGAGCTTTACCAATCCTAAATGAATTGTGAGTGATAATTTTTGTCCCCTACTCCCTACTCCCTACTCCCTACTCCCTACTCCCTACTCCCTACTCCCTACTCCCTACTCCCTACTCCCTACTCCCTACTCCCTATTCCCTTTACTATTTTAATTGAAAGTCCAAGATCCCACTTAAACATGCTCCTCAACCCAACTGCGGTCAAAGATAGATTCATAAATCCGGTTATTGACTCTCAGATATCCCTGTTGCTTGACCACTAACCCAGACAACAGCAATTCCTTTTCCTCTGGACTGTCAACAGCCACCACTTCTCCCTGCTCCACAATTTGTCGATAGATTTCCAGTAGCCCAACAGATTGTTTACTCTCCAGGATGCGATCGCGTATAGTTCTCAAATGCTCTGGTTCATCCTGGGATTCCCAATTTTCTATCACCTTGGTTCGCACCAAATTTTCAATCCATTCAGCTTCGTCGTTGGTAGGGATAGCAGATGAAGTACTGCGGATGAATTGACAGATCTTTTGGGTCAAAAAAGGCTGACCACTCGTCCATGCTAACAGTTCTTTGAGCAGTGTTTGAGGATTGCTCACTTTCTCTGCTAATCCTTGAAGCAAAGGTTGGGCTTCATGCTCCTTAAAGCCCTCCAGTTGAATGGCCTGACCAATATTAAAAGGAGTTCTTTGGTGGTCAGTAATTAAGCCAGAGGGGGTAGCAACCCCAAACAGAGCAAAGGTTAAATTGCCATAGTCTCGATTGATAGTACGCTGATTATAGCAGGAGCGAATCAGAGCAAAAAAGTCATTAACTGGAAAATTCAAGCCCAAGACGCTATCAACTTCATCGATAAAAACTACCCGTTTATTGGGTAAACTGTTATCTGGTTGATCAACCTCACCCAGCAAGACTTCTTCAATAAATTGACTCAACCGCTGAACCGTAGAAATATCTGCTCGTTCATTCCACCACTTTTTTAAATTCACCTTTCTTAGTAAACCAAAACTTCGCCATAGCTCTACTGCCAATCCCTTATACCATTGGTCAGGGGTAACATTTTCGCTGCCAATCCGAGTCAAGTCGATGGCCGCGCAGCTAATCCCCTCATTGTTGAGGTGGTTAATCATACGTACCATCAGGCTTGACTTACCCATCTGGCGGGGATTGAGAATGTAACAAAACTTCCCTTGCTTTAATGATTTATAGAGAGTTCTGTCAGCAGAACGCACCACATAAGTGGGAGCATCCATCGGTAAACTTCCCCCCACTTGATAATCAAAATTCGACGCTTGTTCGTCACTCTTGAGTAACTCGTTTTCAAATATTAGTTCCGCTTGAGTAGCTTTGAGAACGTCCAAAGTTTGAGATAGTTCTTGAGTGCGCTCTTCTACTTTAAGTTCTAGATTGCGGTTATAGTCTTCTAACTGTCCATACAGACGAGCATTTTCAATAGAGATAGCAGCTTGAGCAGAAAGCATTCTTAAAACTTCAATGCGATCGCTGGTAAATGCGTCTGTGGTTAAATTATTTTCTAAATATAAAATACCGCTTAGTTTACCTTGATTTAATAAAGGACTACAGATAATCGATTTGGGTTGAGTGGCAACAATGTAGGGGTCACGAGTAAATTGTCCTTGATTAGCCGCATCACTTAAAACTAAATTTTCCTGGGTGCGAGCCACATAATTGACGATAGAGACTGACAATATCGGGGTTTGACTAGCAGCATCCACAGAGTCTACTGGCAGGTATTGCAATGTAGTCACCTGATCAGAATCCACTTTTCCTTCAGCTTCAATTACCCAGTCACCTTCTTTATCCAGTATCAGAAAACCTTTTTGAGCCCCAGCATTCTCAATCAGGATTTTCATTAACTTTTCCAGCAACTTGTCTGGGATGATTTCCCCAGAAATAGTTTGGGAGGCTTTGAGAATGCTATTGATATCCAAAACACCGGATGTAGTTTTATCTGAGTCGGTAATTGACGGATTTAAGCTAGTTTTAATACTATCTGTTGAAACTGTAGCTAAAAATTGTGGGTATCGAGCTTCCAAATCCTTTACCTTAGCCACAGCTCCCCAGCCTTGATAAGTATAGTGGGCATCTTGTAGGTAGTGGCGAGCAACGTGGTTTTGGTTTCTGGCTAAATAGAATTTACCTGCTAGTTCATAAGCTAGGGCTTCGTCGTTGAGATAGTCGTTTTTATGGGCTAAAGTAATAGCGCGGTCGTAATAGTCTCTAGCTTCGCTATCTCTGCCTAAAACTCGGGATCGTTCAGCTTCGACTAGATAAAATTTGTGTAGAAAATTCATCGGAGCTTGCTTTGCCCAGAGTTCCATTTTTTCTTGTTTAGCAGCAACCTTGGTCAAAATTTCTGCTCTTTCAGTCTCTGAAGCATCAGGATAAAATGCTAGCCGAGCCAGGGCATCATAGAAGTAGGCAGTGGTAAGGATGAATGATGAGCCAGCATTAGCAGCATAGTCTTCAAACTGGTCGGCATTTTCAACCGCTTCCTGAAATTCCTCGAAAAGATAACACAGAGTGAGTTTATGTGAATAAGCGTGCATCAGTGCCGTGCGATCTCCACTGGCAAGATGGACTGCTATCATCTTTTCTTCATCGTACGCTTCACCAATCAAACGGCAGGGATTATCGGCTTCTCCCATCAAGTTAAGGATAGCCTGCATATAAGTTTGAGTCCAATGAAGGTAAGCTTCCTGCTGAATTTGAATAGTAGCTGCAATTGCTTTTGCCGTCTCTTTTTTAGCATCCGTCAGTTCCACGCCACTTAGGTAAAAAGCGTAGGCATAGGTAACCATAGCACTAGCAGCATATTCAATATCTCCAGTTTCTATGCCACTTTGATAAGCTTCCATGGAAACAGATGATGTCTCCCTGAGCGGTTCCTTCCAATGCTTGAGCTGCAACTTATATGCTGTATAAGTTCTTGCTTTAAATGTTTTATCTTTGAATCGTTCTATTAACTTCAAAGCCAGTTGACCAAACTGATAGCCAGCCTCAAGCTCTCCTCTTAAGCAGAGGATAAGCCCGTAACCGGCATAGGGAAAAGCGGAATCAGCTGAATGACCATACTGAATCGATAAATTCACCTGTCGGCACCAAATTACCAAGCTGAGTTGATTCATTGCTATGTAGGCAGGGCTCAACAAGTAGTTCATAACCCGCATAGCTGCTAGTTTATGGGGATCGGTCATTTGGGGTAAGTCGATTAGCTGCTGGGCTTGCCTGCCCCCCAAGGCAGACTTGATCTGCTCTATCTCTCCCGTCAGATCAGATTGGCTGGATTGTTCAGGTAATTCGACCCCAAGTAACTTCAGAACTTCTAGCCCAGTTTTGATTGCTTCTATAAATTTTATTTGAGCACAATAGGCTTGCATTTTGACTTCATAGACTTTGACTTTGTCTAGCAATGTTTGGGCTTTTTGCAAGACTATCTCAGTCAAGGGCTCCATTTCATCGTAGTTGGCAATTGTATAAGCTGCTTCTGCTGCCTCCACATACAAATCTAAGCTGAGGTTATACTGGTGCGACCAACTCTGGTTACCTAATAAACTTAAGCCGGTCTGGAGATAATTGAAACCAGGTTGATGAGCAGCTGAAGATTTGGCTTTTTTGCCTGCCCGCAGATTTAATCGAGCTAACTCATCTCGCTCTGTTTGTTGCTCAATTAGCTCCCGACCTTTGTTCAACTGGTTAACAATCTCAAACAGCTTCTGTTCAGATTCTTCAGAGGATGTATTTTGCAGTAACAACTTGCCAATGCCCAGATGTACTGCCTGTGTATCTGCTTTGGAAATGAGGGAGTAAACTGCTTGTTGGATACGGTCGTGGGCAAATTTATATTCTGCAACTAACTGATTTGACAACCCTTCGATATCAAGTTCCACTAACTGGTAGGCATAGCTAAGGGGTATCATTAGACCAGATTGGAGTGCTGACCGTAAATCCGTTGCAGTTTCCCCTATAGATTTTTCATATATCACTGCCAGTGTTTTCAGGTCAAACTGGTTTCCTATGCAAGCTGCTAATTTTAATAATGTTTGAGTTTTTGTGGGTAATGCTTTGACTTTTTTAGTCATCAAATCCACCACATTATCTGTAATTGGTTGCGCTTTTATTTTGTCTATATCCCACTGCCATTTTTCAAAGCTGTAGTTAAAATACAACCAGCCTTCAGAATACATATATTTTAAGAACTCATTGATGAAAAACGGATTTCCACCCGTTTTTTCCTGTATCAATTGGGTAAGCTGCTTGGCAGTTATTGAATCTACAAAAAGCGTATCAACTATAAGTTTTGTAACATCGGTTAAGGCTAAGGGGGGAAGTAGTATTATATTAATAATTACCCTGGCTTTTTCAAGCTGTTCCAAGGTTTGAGTCAACGGATGTGCTTCGTTTACTTCATTATCCCGATATGCCCCAATTATAAACAAATATTTATTGTCTCCTGCTGTCATCAGCCGTTGAATTAATTCCAACGAAGCTCTATCTACCCACTGTAAATCGTCAAGGAAAATGACTAACGGATGTTCCGGTTGAGTAAATATTTTAATAAATTTTTGAAAAACAAAATTAAAGCGATTCTGGAGTTCTGTTGGAGGAAGCTCTGGGACAGGTGGTTGTGGACCAATAATCAGTTCGACTTCAGGAATAAATTCAATGATTACCTGTCCATTTTTCCCTAATTCCCTTTGCAGCTTTTCTCGCCAATTGTTAATCTCTTGCTCACTTTCTGTGATTAACTGTTGTACTAATGACCGAAATGCCTGAATTAAGGAAGCGTAGGGAATATCTCTTTGAAACTGGTCAAACTTACCATAAATACAATAGCCATGTTGGCGAGTCAGTGGCTTATATACCTCCTGTATTAATACGGACTTGCCAATACCGGAATACCCCGAAACCAGCATGATTTCACTAGCTCCTTGGCTGACTCTATCAAAGGCAGCTAATAGGGTATAAATCTCCTGTTCTCGCCCATACAGTTTTTGTGGTATTTGAAGTTGATCGGAAACATTGTGCTGATCGATTAGCAAAGCATCAATTTGCCCTTTGGTTTGCCACTGTCTGAGACAGTCTTCTAAATCTGCCTTGATCCGATAGGCTGATAGATAGCGTTCCTCAGCATTTTTTGCCATCAATTTCAACAGGAGCGCCGAAAGAATTGGTGGAATGTCTGGTTTTAGTTCCTGTGGTGGTGTCGGTTGTTTAGCAATATGACAATGGACTAATTCCAAAACATCATTGCTGGGGAAGGGTAACTGTCCCGTCAGCAATTCATAAAAGGTCACCCCCAGGGAGTAAAAATCAGTGCGGTAATCGATGGCTCGATTCATGCGACCCGTTTGTTCTGGGGAAATATAAGCTAGGGTTCCTTCTAATACATTTGGGTTGCGAAAGGTTGATATTTCTCGCGACAGTGTGGTTGAAATACCAAAATCAATTAGCTTAAGCTTACCAGTATTCTGATTTAAGATAATATTTGATGGGTTAATATCTTTGTGAATAATATGCTGCTGGTGAACCTGACCGAGAATGTCAACAATCTCAATGGCCAGGTGGAGAAACTCAGCAATGGTGAATTCCTGCTTCGGAATGATCCGATTGAGAGATTCGCCGCCAAAATCTTCTAACACCATTACCCAGTTAGTTTCTAGGTTTTCCCAGCTGTAAACATCGATTACACCAGGTAGGTTAATAGTTTGGGTTGTTTCATACTCTCGCTTGAACCAAGCAATGCTTTCCGGGGAAGGATAAGCCTGTTTGAGCATTTTAAGGATAACAGGTTGGTGATCTGCCCGCCGATGTCCCCGATAGACTAGGGAGTTGGTGCTTTCATGGAGTTTTTCCGTAACTTGGTAACCTGATAAATCGCGCATAAGTACCTGGACAAAAATAAACCTAACTTCTTGATGCAAAGCGCGAGTGGGGGAAACCACGGCAGTCGCTCATGGGGAGGGGCTGTGTGCGGAACTTATTTCCGCACCTTGTAAGCCCCGTGGAGACCCCCAAGACCGCGCTGCCTCCCCAAGACCGCGCTGCATCGCTGTATTAATTTGTGTAAAGTTGCCAAAAGTTGGGTAGTGGCGTGGCACAGCTAATTTGGTGCAATAAGCGTTTGTTGGGTTGAAGAATGAAACCCAACACCAGTAACGCTTTGTTGGGTTTCCCTACCGCTCAACCCAACAAACGTTTTTAGGTGTGCCACGCCAGTAGGGTGCGTTAGGGACGAACTCGCCCTGATTTTATCAGTAGCCAGTATTGGGACAGTCCGTCCCGTAACGCACCACAGGTTCAAACAGCATGCATTGAGATGCACCCTGAGTGATTTAAAATTAACAACCCCACCTAACCTAACGGTTAAGTGGGGTGCATTTCCTAAAAGCTGTTTGACCCGGTGGGTGGAATGGGCACCTTTACAAAAGCAACGCCGCTTCTTCTTCTTCTTCTGATGGAGAAGGCTCTGGATCTGGCATCGGAAAAGGGTCTGGATCTGGCAAGGGATCGGGACCAGGATCGCCCATAGTAAGGGCAAGGGGAACTTGTTTGTCTGCAAATAACCCTGCAATTTTAGCAGGTTCTTTGCTGATCATCGCCGTCTGCTCTGCTTCAGATAAACCCACCTTGTCCATTACGGAACTGGGGTTATTGATGAAAACACTTTGTTTCTTGGGGTCAAGGGCCAAATCGGTTAATAAATCAAATAGTTTACTCATGAGATATCCTCCTAATTTTTAATCTAGTCACGAATCAAGAATCTAAGCTAATGGTAGTGGTTTTATCCACGGCAACAATTTATTAAATGCGTTTTCCCGTTCTTCTTCTGACAATGTTGGAGTTTGAATAAACCTTTCCAGTGCGTATTGATTATAGATTATCAAGGCAAGCTCTCGATAAGGCAATGCTTCACCAGTCATCTGATGATAGATTCCATCATCAGATTTCAGAATATTACTTAAATCAGCAAGGAAGGAAAGAGCACTGGCAGATAATTCGACCAATGCGAAGTTTTTCCACAGCCATAATTGTGCCTCTGGTTGAATAGCTTTAATATCAGGATTGTTGAGGACATCCTCAACAAGCTTCTTTAATTTATGTTCTGACGTACCTTCTGACGAAGCCAGCTTCTCCAACAGCTTCTCCAACTTCTCCTTGGTTTCAGGCTCAGCCTTTATCATGTATCTCAATACTGCTTTACATATCTCAGGAAGGTTGGCATCTATTTTGTGAATAAGTATACGGCATTCTTTTATAAAATCAGAATCCTTATCAAGTTTGCCTTTTTCCTTCTTTTGTGTACCTTCAATTATCTTGAGAATGAGTTGACCTATCAAATCCCCTGGCTTCAGGATCAAGACTTGTTGGGCACAAGCGATCGCTCCACTATAGTATCTCTCTTTCTTTTCTGAGTTATCTTCACTCTTCGTTAAATAAAAAAACAGAAATGCATGTTCATAAAGACTTACCCTCCTGCTTACTAAACTTGAAACAGGATAATAAGAGTGTTGTAAAGTCTCCATGTCTGGAGATATTTGTGTTTCTACTCCCAAATCCCACAATGACTCCTCGTATTCTTGAGCTAATCTGTGAACTGTCGATCGCATACCCCAAGCCCAGGCATATGTGGGCATAAGTTCAATCGCTCTGTTAAGACAAGCCAATGCTTTTTTTTGAATGTCTTTATCTATTATTTTTACTATCAGAGATTTCACATCGCCTTTTTTTAATTCTCCTTCTAGTTCTGGTGAAACCTTAAAAATATTCAGGCGGTAGGTTGCTCCCAAGTGAGCTAATGCCCACCCATAGTTGCTGTTTTCTGGTGCTTTATTATCAAGCGCTTTTTCAAAATGTTTTATAGCTGAGTTAATAGATTCCTTTTTCTGCTCTTTATCATTTTCTGTCATTGCTCGTAGACGGTAGGTTTCACCTAGTTGTGCATGAGCCCAGAAATAGTTATCATTATTTTTGACGGCTTTTTTCAAGTACTTTTTGGCATTCCTATAATCCATCAACTGGCAGTAAGTTGTTCCTAGGTGGGCATTTAGCCAAGCATTGTCCGAGTCACTGTTTTGAAGTTCTTCAAATTTCTCTATCGCCTGTTCATAGGCTCCTGACAAGCGAAGAGTTTCTGCTTTTTGAGCAAGAGCCCAAGTGTTATTATCCATCTGGATCAAATTCCTCCTTGACTGTTATTAGAAACTTAATTGATTGAGCTTTGTTGTCTGAAACGCTTTATAGCGGTTTTCAATTGGGTGAGGTAGATGTTTTTAGGGAGCAGGGAGCAGGGAGCAGGGAGCAGTGAACTTAGAACCTCTAAGAGGTAAGATGTAAAAAGCTAAAAAGACTGTGTACCTTAATTAGACTAAAAACTGCTCTATAGCAATCCCTGTAAGAATTGTGATAATTGTTGATTCCATATTCCCTACTCCCTACTCCCTACTCCCTACTCCCTTTTCTATAGCGAGTAATGCCTGAGTTTTCGGGTGATATCGCCACTCCATCCAAGCTGGGTCGTGACCGACTAACTCAATGGCTTCATCATTAATAGGAATAGCGTCTTGTAGATATTCCCATGCTTGTTCGCAGTTACCTACCAAGATGGCTAAGCCACTCAGTCGGTACAGAATATCTCCTCGATCCCCTGTCTGCCATTGAGACAGCAATACTGTCCGCGTAAGCTCAATGTCGCTTTTGGCCTGGGTCAATCCCTGCCAGCGAGCCTTCGCTACTGCAATACAGTATAAAGCTGTAGTGTCATCAGGAACTTCCTCTAACCTCTGCTGGCAACAAGCGATCGCTTCAGCATATCTATTGGCATAGTTGAGTAGTAACCCCCGTTCAATCCGCCAATTTTTCCCAAATATGGTTTTGTCAAAGGCGATAGCACGGTCAAAATCAGTCAGGGATTTCTGGTAGCACTTCATCAGCTCATAAACTCGGCAACGATAGGCAATTGCCCAAACGTAATCTGGCTTCAGCTCAATGGCTCGATCCAAGTCAGCCACTGCCATTGTGTAATATGCTTCCCCCATAAAGCGGTAGGTTACGCCCCGGTGAGCGAGGGCCCAAAGGTAGTTAGGGTTGAGATCAATAGCGCGGCTAAAATCTGTTCGGGCTTCCTGATAACGTTTGATCTGATAGTAGGTTTCTCCACGGTGAGCGAGAGCCCAAGGGTTGTTAGAATTTAGCTCAAGGGCATGGGTGAACTTAGCGAGGGCAGCTTCAAAATCTCCCATCAGCCGATCAGCCTCACCTTGCTGAGCTAGAGTTTTAGCTTTCTCAGGGTTCTGTGCGATCGCTAACTTGAGGTTGGACACAGTTTGTTGATAAGCTGTCATCAGATCTGTTTCTCCCCTGTAGCTTCTTTAACAAAAGACATACCTAAGCGCGCCATCATGTCTTTGTCCACAGGTGCTAACCCTTGAGGCGGAATATAAAGGGTTGAAACCTCAGTAACACTGCTCTGTGGTAGCTTGGACAGAGGAATACGCTGGATAACTGGTTTGCAAACTGGATAATAAACAGCTGCTTCGTAAACAATCACTTCATGGTCACCTCCATAATGTGTTTTTAAGACCTCGGTCAATATAGTTAGAGGACGAAACTGTTCCTCCGGTTTGTAAAAACCGAGATTGCCAACCATGGCAATCTGCCACAAAATCAAGGGGCTAGTGGGGTCAAATTTACGCCGTCGAATCAAAAAGTCCGTTGCTTCAAAACTTTGACACCCGTTTCGACCAGGATCGAGACCAAGGTCAGCAAATAAGCAATCTTCCGCAGAAATCCCAGGTAGCATCTGTGCTGTGAAGCCTTCACGATGTGCCTGTTTAATAGCTGCCTGCACTGGATTGGCAAAAACCCCAGGATGACCGTAAAACACAGCACAGACATTCAGCCCCTTACGAACTTCTGTCAATATTTTTTCGGTCATTTCTTGATAAGTGTCTCTGCGCCATTGATTGTTCCGGTTATATGGCAAAGCTTCTGCTGTGGCATTCAATTCTTTGAGCCATTTAGCCGTTACTGGGTCAGCCAAAGCATATAAAACCTTGTCCGCTTGTTCTATCCAGGCTTTCGCCCCCAAGGTCAGATGACTTACCAATTGAATCCCCGTACCAACAATTGTTAAGGAGCCAGTTTCCAAATTCAATTTACTCTTCAGCTTAGAATCGGAGTTTTTCATCAGACTAACAGACACAAGACACAGACATTGAACTGGGATTTATGGAGCATTGTTTTAGTTCGTAGGGTGCGTTAGGGGCGGACTTGCCCTTATTTTTCGCCTCGAGCGCCAGCGTTGGGATAGTCCGCACCGTAACGCACCACCCAAGGGCTCGCCCTCATTTTCCGTCTCGAGCGCCAGGGTTGGGACAGCCCGCCCGAAAATTGTAACGGGCAAGATGCCCATTCCACCCACTAGGTCAAACAGCTTTCATGAGATGCACCCGACATTGAACTAGGATTTATGGAGCATTGATTGTTTTAGTTTTTTTATTAAAATTCACCCTCAATTTTTTAATAAACTAAAGCATGTTTCATAGCTAGGGTGCATCTCAATGCATGCTGTTTGATCCGGTGGTGCGTTACAGGGCGGGCTGTCCCAAGAAGGAGCGAAGAGGTTGAACATGAGGGCAAGCCCGCCCCTAACGCACCCTACGCACTACCAAAAGTTTATTTTAAGCATTAAGCTGACCGCTGACCGCTGACCGCTGAATACTTACTATATTAGTTTGACTTTTGACCTACTAAACTCATAAAACTCATCTCATAACTCATATAAAATCTCATGAAAAAACTAATAAACAAAACATTGAATCGTGAACGGAGCATTAAAAACTGATCGTAAGCATTCAGCTATCAGCTAATGCGCTAGATCACAGGCTAGAAGCCTGTGCCACAAAGCACCTCAAGTCGCGAATGGCTGACCGCTGACCGCTGACCGCTGACCGCTGACCGCTGATCAATCATGATTAGGCTACGAGACAGATGCTGTATACATAAACTGTTGCTCTCCCTTGTTCGTAAAAAACTGCCGATACAATTCACAAGCTGCGATCGCTTGAGCACCTGAAAGTTTAATCAACCCCATACTGCTTAACTTGTGAGTTAGGATGGGGTCTAAGGGCACAGGTTCAGTGGCCTTGAGAACCGTATCAAGAGCTTGTGCTAATTCCGGCTGTTTTGCCAATGTTGCCCAATGACGCTGCAAGTGATTAGCATAAATTCCGGTAGCAGTGGGAGCACTTGCTAGCAGTTGGGAAAGAGTTATATCCTTGCGACTAAGATGATAGAGCGTTAAGTTTACCAGTGCCGGATGTCCCCCCAGCATTACCATTAATTGTTTAGCTTCTTCGGGACCTATCCAGTCAAGTCCGTAGCGTTGAGCTAACTGCTGCACCTCGTCCTGGCTGAAGTTGTTTAACTGAACCGGCAGCCCCACATTGAAAGGAGACTGGTTAAGCTCGAGGGGAACGTAAATTTCCGTGGAGTGAACCACTACCAGGCGAAGCTTTTGCCAGATGGGCAGTCTTTTGCCTTCTTCGTACCAAGAACGCAACAGAGGTAAAAAATCCTTCGCGACTTGGGGATGCTCGAAAATCTGGCTCACCTCATCCAATGCCAAGATTAGGGGAGTATCAATTAAATCTAGTAGATAGTCTTGGAAGTAGAGGGTGCAGCTAATTTTACTGCCCAGGTCTTCATCCCAATACTCATCTAGCATCGGTTTACGCTGAAGCTGGTGAGCGATGTTGGCACACAGCCAGCGCAAAAATTGATTCAAATTGCTCAAAATTACCTGCTCGACTTGCTCTAGGTTCAAGCTGACAGTATGGTAGCCCAGGCGGTTGCCATGGTCAAGAATCCTCAGCAGCAGAGAGGTTTTGCCCATTTCTCTGGGAGCTTTAATCCTGATTAACGCTCCCGGTTTCTTGATTTCTTGATAAACTTGCTCCTCAAGGGAAGAGCGTTCTAGGTAAAAGGGAGAGTTGATAGGGATTGAGCCACTGGGATAGCAAGGTAGTATCTCATGGGTTTCATTGGCAGCATTTCCCGTCAGCTCTGGCTTCACCAGATCTGGGTTCAAAGGGTTTGTCTCTGGGGATGCTTGGGTGGTGGCATAAGACTCCAGCAGCACCCGACAGTTTTTCTTGTTTACCCGCTGGCCAATCACCTGGGAGAGTCGCTGATACAAATCTGGAGCAACGACATTAGTAAGGTAGCCTGCACTATAACCTGCTTCGAGGGCAATTTGGTTATAAGTTCTATACTGCCAAATCCCACCCAGCATAATTACTTCTGTGGATGTAAGGGGTCGATGTTGACTCTCTTTTAGTTGACGGTCAACAATTTCCAGAATACAATCAATATTCATCTAAAATGTCACCGCAATTTATCAATAAGCACCTTTTAAGTGCTCGAGCAAACGTGACACACCGAAACGAGCTATCGAAGTTTTGCCGTCCCATTTTGGTAACTAAAAGCTATAGTGTTTATTTAATTTAAAAAACACTATAGGTATATAGGAATCAGCAAATTATATGGGTTTACCCTGAATGAGCCACCAATTTTAGAGCTGATCACTGGGCAATGGCACCCCAGTTAACCAGCAGTTAACCAGAGCAGGTTTAATAACTAGTATTAATAACTCGTTATTACTAGTTATTTACTATGATACCTAGTCTTGGTGGGGAGTCTTGGTGGGGCTCAATCATACCCATAAATCAGAATTTACGAATAGATAGCTAGTCTTGATTGACACTCCCCGCCCGCTTATGAGCGGGGATTCTTAGTTCTTCGACATGCCTTAAAGCTAGTTATCCGCCAAAGGCAATACTTAAGCCGAGTATCCGTTTAAAAACAAAATACCTAGCCTAACTTAACTAACCCCAGTGGGCTTATCTCCCTAAGCGTTGAGCTTCCTCAGTTTCCGTGGGGCACACGGTACTTTTTAGTTTTTAAGGAAAGCTTTACTGGTTTTCGGTATCTGGCACGGATCCATACGTTTTTAATGAGGTTTTTCGCGACTCACGTGCTAACATCGCAAAACGCTCGTGGGGTTTATGACAGTACCGACGAATCCTGTCTGTGTTAGGCCACTCTTTGATTATAACTAATCAGATAAAAGCCCTCTAACCAAGGACGGGGCTTGAAACCCAATTTTTTTCAGCTACCAGTCGATTAAAGGGATAATAGCACTCCTCTCGGTGGAACGGGCATCTTGCCCGTTTCTTGCGAGTAGGGAGCTTACCGATATGGCAGGCATTCAAGGCTTACTTTCCTCCTTTGATTTATTCTCCTGACCTTAAATTATCATACCTTATATAATTTCCAGCTGACTATTAAATATTGTTAACTATTTTTATTGCTGGGACTCCCTGACAGGGGAGTGTAATAATAGCAGATAATAGCAGATAATAGCAGATAATAGCAGATAATAGCATATAAGCGGCAAAATATGGGTGTTGCTCCCCTCACAGCCATTGATTTTGTTTGTATAAACGCGATTTCGTCAGATTTTTATAAGCGGCAAATGGGTATATAGGGATAATTATCCCCATTTACCGCTTCTGTTGACTCCCGACTTTCGACTGTATATAGGGTTTTTATTTGAGATGTAAACGTGTATGGTCTTTTTTGATTGGACAATAAAACTTTGAATCTCTTTCCCCTCTTGCGTTTTGCATCTTGCCTCTTGATTTTTTGAGCAATAATTTTGTTGACAACCTATATAAAAACCATATATATGAGTTTTTACATGAGTTTTTACATGAGTTTTTACATGAGTTTTTACATGAGTTTTATGAGATTAACAGACTAAAAACCGCTATACTCTCAAATGGTGATCGGGTATCGAGGTCAAAAATGTGGAGTACAAATCGTAAGCATATGCGCTACTTGAGGTGCTACTTGAGGTGCCGTCAGCCGTCAGCCGTCAGCCTAAGGCTCACGGCTGATAGCTGATAGCTGATAGCTGAATGCTTACTACAACAAATCAGCCCTGGACTCCAGTGGAGACCATACACCATTGTGTTGATCAATCAATTATGATGTCAAATATTCAATTAGAAGCCAGTTCTACTGCATTCGGCCAATCCCATCACTTTTCACAGAAAGAGTTTTGGCAGCAATGGCGGCAATATCAAGATTATCTCTATCATCGCTGTCTCAGGTGGATGGGTGGAAACCCTACCGATGCTGAAGATGCCCTGAGTCGAGCGATGCTCAAGGCATGGGAGAAGGTGCAAAAATTTGCCGGGAAAATTGCTAATTTTAAGGCTTGGCTGACAAAGCTGACTCATAATCTCTGCGTGGATATTCATCGAGAACATTGTCGCAGCGCGAACCACGTTGAGGATATAGAAGGGATTCCAGAGGAAAAAGGATTGGTTTCCTGTGACGATACCCCAGAAAGGGTTTTGGAAACAGACGAGAAAAAGATTGCTATCGGCAGTGCCATTGATAACTTACCTGCTCGGCTGCACCAGACCTTTATCCTGCACTTTTATCAAGAACTGTCTTATCGAGAGATAGCCCAACAGCAAGAGATTTCTTACCAGAATGTCTGTAAGCGCATCTCCCAGG
Organism: Moorena sp. SIO1F2; assembly: GCF_010672755.1. Taxonomy (NCBI): domain Bacteria; kingdom Bacillati; phylum Cyanobacteriota; class Cyanophyceae; order Coleofasciculales; family Coleofasciculaceae; genus Moorena; species Moorena sp. SIO1F2. Next base: position 11,063 of record NZ_JAAHFV010000002.1, on the reverse strand, counting down.
CGCGAGCGATTCTGCGAGAGGAGTTGAGGGGATATTTTATCGGTGAGGATGAGACTGATCAGGATTTATCGGTTACACCAACTAATCAGGCAACTGAGTCAGCAATTGGGGAAATGTCCCAGCCGAATGCGGAAGTTGAACCGATTGTGGGCGAGACGGTGACATCATCTGTTGCGGTGGAAGAACTGGACAGTGGTGTTGGTGAGGAAGTGCAGGAGGTAGTGCGATTGGTGCAGGAGTCTGAGTCGGTTCCTGTTGCAGCTACTTCTGATCAGAAGTTAGAAGTCAACAATGAGGCATTGCTGAGGGGCGGGATAAATATCAGTGGGGTGGGCATCTTGCCTGCCCGGAAATTGAAACAGGCAAGATGCCCGTTCCACCAAGATGGCCATTCCACAGCCAGATGCCTGTTCCAGCAAGATGGCCATTCCACAGCCAGATGCCTGTTCCAGCAAGATGGCCATTCCACAGCCAGATGCCTGTTCCAGCAAGATGGCCATTCTACAAAACTCTTAAAATCATCCCCCATTTATGCAACCCTAAACATGGTTGTCTGTGTGTTGAAGCAGCGGTGTGTGAAAGGCAGCCTGCACCAATTAATAAAAATCTCCTCCATCTTCCCATTCTTCCCACACTCCCCACCTCCCCATATCCCCATAGTCCCCAACAGTTATAGATTTACAACAAAAAGATGCACCCATCGTGTAGGTTGGACTCAAGGCAATGAAATCCAACATTATCTCTCCCTTTTGTTACCTTGAGAGAGTTAGATTTCAGAAAGTTCAACCCAACCTACGGCTACTGCTATAAAGTTCGATAAAGTGCCTTCCCGTAGCGGCTTGTACCGATAATCCCGTAGCGGCTCTTTCAGAGAATCGCTTTTTGGACGAGGTACAAATTTCTGGGTTTTAGAGAGCTAAGGCCGTAGCCCACGTTTTGGCCTACGGCCTCCGCTGCGCGTTCGCGTAGCGTGGCCCACGGCCAAACGCGAACAGAGCAGGAAATAGGAAACTTCAAAATTGGGAACAGGGAAGAAATTCTGTGTACCTCGAAAAACCCTGTCTTGAGACTTATTTATAAAAAAAGCCAACTAAAAAAATTCAGAAAAGGCTCTCTGGAATCGTCTTTAAAGTGTAGAGACTGAAGACAAAAAGTAAAATTTGTCCATCGGTTTATCCAAATTTAGAGGTTAAATCTACATGAAACTTAACAAGATTTTGAAGAGCTTCCTCATTGTTTTTGCTGGGTTCCTTATTACACTCAACTTCATGGCTGGTTCTGCGTTGGCGGATGCGCCTATCAAACTCGACCTGGCTGGACAATTTAAGGTGTATGCCAATAACGAACAAGGTGTTAAAGTTTTCTACCCCGCCACTAAATTTTCTGACTATGGAGATTACTTTTTTCACGCAGACGGTATATGGAAAGGAGGACCGGATATAGATAAATGTGGACCTGAAGGGGATCCAGATTACTGGAATCGAGGACAAATGATGGATCCTCAGTATGATCCATTTTCTCTGATTATAAACTGTGACATACCCTTAGAAGAATATCAATATACCAGGAATCCCGAAATACCACTGTATAAAGATCAAACCTGTGCCTTTTTGATGAATGATGCAAACTATCCCGACAACACAGGTTATCTAACTGTTGAGTACGTACGTATGAACTAACAGTTTAGGTGATATATGTATTTGTTGAATGTAGTAGACGTGTCCGAAAATTTGAAAGCAAGTCTAAGACAACCTTTGAATTCTGTTGAATGAGTTTGAATAAAAAACTCATACGCAACGATATTTAGGTACTCAGAAGCTTTTAATTTCAATAAAAGTGCGATCGCGAAGCGTAGCCCTTTGGGCTAATCGCCGATCTTGTCGGGTGCGTTAACAAAGTGTAACGCACCTGTTTAAATTATCAGTAATGGAATGGCTTATCCTAGGATTAATACTCCCATGGTAGAATCTACAACTAGTCGATTTTCATTCCCGGCTACATTTACCCCTGACCAGTCTGATGGCGGGTTTGTGGTAACTTTCAGGATTTGCCAGAAGCTATTACTCAGGGAGATTCCATGGAAGAAGCCTTAGCTGAAGCAGCTGACTGTTTGGAAGAAGCGATGCGCGCGCATTGAGCCGCTACGCGATCGCACTCGAGAATTGATGACCAACTCGACATCCCCAATCCCTCACCCGGTGGCAGGCGGAGACTATTTAGTCCCGGTGCCAATTCAGACTGCCTTAAAAGCTGCCTTTACCTGGGGATAACTGAGGCAGGGATCACATCACTGCTACTGGCCGATACTCTACAATTAGAATAGGAAGTTCTTGAGGAAGAAAGCCAATGACATGGCAAGAATTGCAAAACCAAGCATTGCAATTACCAATAAGCGTACGCTGGCGTTTAGTCCAGTCCCTTTTGGCCTCAATTGAACAAGAAACCCTGTTATCTAGGTCTTATAGCTCAAGTTCAACACCAATGACTGGTCTTGATCCTTGGACTCAAAGCCTACTTGGTGTGGTTGAGCTAAGTCCAGAGGATTCCAAAGAGTCGTACATCGATTATCTTGAGGCAAAATACAAGTGAGACGGGTGTTGTTTGATAGCGACGTATTACTTGATGTTCTAGCTCAACGCCAACCATTTGTGGTTGCTTCGGCACAAGCATTAAATACAGTAACCCAGGAAGACGTTGAAGGATATGTTTCAGGCCATGCCATAACCAATATTTTCTATATTTTGCGTCGTCAGGTGGGCAGTGAGGTTGCACTGAGACTACTATCAACTTTATTAGAACGTATTGAAGTTGCCAGCATAACCGATCAGGTGATTCGAGCTGCTCTGCAAAGCTCCATGACGGATTTTGAGGATGCAGTGAGCAGTGAAGCTGCACTTGCCTTAGGTCTCGACCTGATCGTTACACGCAATATATCTGATTTTGTGTCATCTTCAGTTCCCGTAATGCTACCGGAGGAATTCTTGGCAGCGCGATCAGAATCAACTTAAGTGCAGGGTTTTCGAGCGATGCAGCGCGGTCTTGGGGGTTTCCCCCATGAGCGACTGCATCAAGACAGAGAGCGATCGCATTTCTATTTTCAATCCCACACCCGACGCAAATCCAACACAAAACCCGGTAACACCTCTTCACCGGACAACTCACTTGGATTCTCCAACACTTCCACTGCCAAACCCGGTCGATAAATTTCCACCAGTCGCTGCTGTGGATCGATTAACCAGCCCAGTCTCGCGCCATTGTCGATATACTCCGTCATTTTAGCTTCCAGAGACTGAACCCGATCTGAGCTAGACCGTAACTCAAGCACAAAATCCGGGCAGATATTAGCAAACGTGCCTTTTTGTTCTGGAGTAAGTGCCTGCCAACGTTCTCGGCTCACCCAACAGGCATCGGGAGAACAAGTCGCACCATTAGGTAAAATGAAGCCAGTAGAAGAGTCAAAGGCTTTACCCGGTTCCCCTGCATTACGCCACCACAAATACAACTCTCCAGAAATACTCCAATTTAGCTTTCCAGTTTTCCAGCCTGTTGGTGGGTTCACAATTAACTCTCCAAGTGCCGTTCTTTCCAGTCTCAAGTCGCGGTTAGCTGCTGCTAGGGCTGTAAACTGTTCCTGGGTGACGTACAACCCAATTGTCCTAGGCAACTCAATCAATAGAGTTTCGGTTTCTGGACTGGCAGGTGTTTGTATCATCTTGACCTATATTTATAAGACCCGGTGGGAAGGAAATCCTCGTGTCAATATTCAAAAGGGAAAGAGTGGAAAGGCTATTGATAAGTTGGAGTACAGTAATGAAAGTTAATCAACAACACTACACTTATAGCATCACATGGTTAAAAGAAGACGAGGAGTTTGTAGGATTATGTGCCGAATTTCCCAGTCTATCTCACCTTGACACATCTCTGGTAGCTGCTTTAGAAGGCATTAGTAATTTAGTCGCAGAAGTTCTCGAAGACATGGAAACCTCTGGAGAACCTATGCCACAACCTCTTGCCGAGAAAAAATATACCGGTCAGTCTTATGAAGATGAAAGGATGATTCAAGCTATCCTTCAAGAGGGAGAAGGTGGAGAGCGTGAGGTGGAGTCACCAGTCGGCTACGTTGATTTGTTAACTGATGAGTATGTAATCGAGGTCAAACACGTTAAAGTCTGGAAGGACGGCACTAAAGTGCTTCTGTATGCTCCCTACTTTCCAGGTCGAAAACCACGAGTTCATCTGTTTGGTGGCTATAGTAAGGATTTCCGAACTCTGCTAGAAAATTCCTTTGAGACGTTGGGTATTACTACAACTTGGGAGCGTGAACCCTTTTAGGGTGTATCCACTGATGAAAAAGCGATCGCAACTCTTTGTGATTGGCCGTAGGCCACGCTACGCGAACGAAAAATTGCGATCGCCCTTGACTTTACCCTTAGAAAAGGAAAGTGCTTGAGGCAGAGAGCCAATGACATGGTAAGAATTGCCAAACCAAGCCTTGCAATTACCTATAGGGTTTATCCTACTTATGAGGTATAATAATACAGAGATTAACTAGTGAGTTATAACAATCTGGGATAAAACCTTACTCAATTGACTTTCGGCCAAAAATTCTAGAAGTCCATAAAAACTAAAATCTATTAATATGAGTAAGAAAAAAAAGAAAAAACATCCTGGGGGACATAAGTTTTATGAACCTAGCGACTATAGGCCGGTAAACTGTAAAAACGTCCCAGGAGAACGAGCTAGGAAAAAGTGTAAAAAATGGAACAAATTTGTTGCAGAAAGAGCTAAGCTGAAGAAACAAGGTCTGTTTGAAGAGATGAAAAAACTAGAGCAAGAGTATCACGGAATAGACTTAACAGAAGAGACGACTGTGGATACTCCAGATTGCCTTGAATAAGAAGAATTGTACTACGACGGTTATTTAGATGAATACAGAACTTGGTTTTAATTCACTGGTTTGACCTAGCCTATGAATGCTTCCCATTTAATCAGCTCTCCAAACTTTTCTGATAATCTAAGTTAAGAAATAGAAGTATATTACCAATGGTAATCCCGATGACGATAAATTGAGGGAAAACTACTGAAAGTAAATCACCCCAAATATTTTTCATAAAGGAAGACTAGTTAAGACACTATTCAAGATAAATTGTAAGCATAAAACACTCAATACACTTAGAAAAATGAAGAAGAATACTTTCCACCAATTCCCTTCAACGATAGAGCGACTGTAATCGAAAGCATCTTTTCCCCTTTGGTCTCGGAGAATAAAAGCCAGCCCATAGTATTGATTATTTACCGCATAAACTATCCCTGGGATTATAAGTAGTATAAATCTGATCAAATAGTTAATACTAAATATCAAAGATAGCCCAACTAGAGGAATGAAACTCGTAACTATTTTTTGGACTATAGTCTGATAAGTGGTATGTCTTCCATGAAGAGAATTTTCTGTAATCAGCGATAGGGCTATGTAATAGTCAAACTTGCTAAACCTATAACAATAGAAACAACTACAAAAAAAGCCAGAAACAATCCTTAAGTCTTATTTGTATTTTCCGGGTTCAAAGCTGACAAAATTATCAGCAAAGGGAAATAGATTGTACAAAACAACAGTAGGATAGGCTTCAAATTTTTCAGATAAACACCAAATCCCATTGAGATTAATTCAATTAATCCAAGTTTTCGGCTTTTAAGTTCAGATAGACTACTCATAGTTACGGCTCCATCAACGGGTATTTATATAGTAGTTATCAACTAGGTGAGGGTGAGGTTACTTTTTGATTTTAGGTAATAGGTAAAAGGTAACCGAAAAAAAATATGTTTACCTTATTACTATGATAAACGCTATCAAATAAACAAGGGTTTAATTCTATGTGATTTAATCTAAATTTCCTACTGGTATAGAAAAAAGGACTCGAAAGGCGATTGTCAGAAGTTTGATCACCAGAAGGAACGCCCTTGGGATAGCTAGAACGACACAAGTTGGGAGTCTCAAGCCAACAGCCACCCCATATGCCTCAATGTGACGCTCTATAGTTAGTTGTCCTAGCGGTTTCGCCTACAGTTTTATTAGTATAATTAATTGTAATTATAAATTATAGTTATAGCAGTTTTCGTAGTAATGAGGTAAACAGGATTTTTTCCCACTTTCGTTCCCCCCTTATTAAGTTCCCCCCTTATTAAGGGGGGTTAGGAGGGATCCCTTTTCTGACTTCCCGACTCCCGACTCCCGACTCCCGACTCCCATTAACCCTGCAACTGTCTACCTGACTTATTTGAGAAATGCTAGATCATACCGGTGGTCGGCACACCACTCCCAGACAAAACCCATGCCAATCATCTAGTCCAATGGCATGAGCTGCTTCTTGATTGACCTTTGTAGGTTTCTGCTGAACACTTAACTTTCTAAACTTGATATAAGCCAACAATTAACAGCCGACAACCAAAGAGAGGTCTTCTGTCTGATGGAGTTATACAAACCTGGGCTTGTCCCTGACGATCCCTTGACAAAGAGAAAACGGTTTAACCAAGCCTCCCTAGGTTTAGTCTCTACTCTAAGTTTTCCAGTAATTGTTAGTACTGCTGACGCCATGCTCAAGTCAGCAGAAGTTACCCTTGTGGGTTATGAAAAAACTGGTAGTGGTCACTGCACTGCCATTGTGCGGGGAGCGATCGCTGAGGTGCGAATTGCTGTCGAATCGGGTAAGGATTATGCTCAACGAGAGGGTGAGTTGCTCTCCTCGACAATCATTGCGCGACCACTTCCCAACCTGGAAGTGATATTTCCCATCGGTGTTCACCTACTCGATCAAGTTAACCAAAATCATCGTAGCCGGGTCAGTAATCATGCCCTAGGTCTTTTAGAAACCAGGGGATTGCCAGCAATGGTTGGTGCCTCGGATGCCATGCTCAAAGCTGCCAATGTACAGCTTACTGCCTACGAAACCATTGGGGCGGGTTTATGTACTGCCATTATTCGGGGTCGTGTGGCAGATGTAGCAGTTGCTTTACAAGTTGGAATGGCTGAAGCCCAGCGTATTGGTGAACTAACCGCTGTGACAGTGATTCCTAGACCTCTTGAAGATTTAGAGAAAAGCTTGCCAGTAGCGAGTTGCCTGATCGAGGAGCAACCACAACCGTTGAGAATACCAGTTAAGGTAAAGGAAGCAGAAAAAGAGCTTGTAGAACTACCAGATTTAAGAAACTTACCCATACGTACCAAAGATTCATAATAGCTACCATGGAAAAAAGTCCACCATGAACACCATGAAATTCCCTTTTCCCCATTTCCCACTCCCTACTCCTGACTTTCAAGACTGTCAAAGACTAAGATCTATATCCTCATAGGAGTAATATCATTGAAGCAAGCCACATTGCATCAGTTAAGGGTCTTTGAAGCAGTCGCTCGGCACCACAGCTTTACACGAGCTGCAGAAGAACTGTTTCTCACCCAACCCACTGTCTCTATGCAGGTGAAGCAGCTAACCAAAGTTGTTGGTATGCCTCTGTTTGACCAGGTAGGTAAGCGAATCTACCTGACCCAGGTTGGTGAGGCACTAGTTAAAACCTGCCGCGATATCTTTGAGAATTTAGACCAGTTTGAGATGAAAGTGGCAGATCTCAAAGGTTTAAAACAGGGGCGTCTGCGCTTAGCAGTGATTACAACTGCGAAATATTTTATTCCTCGTTTACTAGGTCCGTTTTGCCAGCGTTATCCAGGCATTGATATTTCTCTCCAAGTCACCAACCACGAATACATCCTTGGTCGTCTCAGTGAGAATCTAGATGACTTATACATTATGAGTCAGCTTCCGGAAAACCAGGAGACCTGCTATAAACCAGTGCAAGAAAACCCCCTGGTTGTGATCGCACGGGTCGATCATCCTCTAGCTCAGGAAAAAAATATCCCCCTTAAACGTCTAGCTCAAGAAACCTTTATTATGAGGGAGCCTGGTTCGGGAACACGCAAAGCTGTACAAAAACTATTCGATTACCACCAGATTTCACCAAAGGTGCGGCTGGATTTGGGGAGTAATGAGGCAATTAAGCAAGCGATCGCAGGGGGTTTAGGAATTTCTGTATTATCTCGTCATACCTTAGTTATGGAAGGGGTTAACTCTGAGCTGGTGGTTTTGGATGTAGAACACTTTCCCATCGAGCGTTACTGGTATGCTGTCTATCCGCGTAGCAAACAACTATCGATTGTTGCTGGTACTTTTCTAGATTATCTATTGAGTTCAGAGCCACTGATTTGCCACAAATAAGATTGGTCAATAGCTCAAGCAAACCAGCTGTATCCTCCTTTTGACGGAACAGCTGGCTATTGTGCTTTTGCGCAAAGGTGCTATCGCTTAATTGGTTGACGCGGGATTTATTGAGATTTATTCAAATAATTTTGAGCTTGTTTGAGAGCGATCGCACCAATATTGTAAGCTACCCAGCCTAGTGCTAGGAGTAAAGGCAATAAGACTATTAATAGACGTAAATCCATGGTTCTAGTATCCTCCCTATAATGCTTGAAGTATTTTTACCCTCCCACCCCTAGAAGAAGTGGGGTTATTGGTTGAACAAGTTGCCGTGACTCAGTAATCAAATAACTCTTACCAAGCTAGATGGGTAACCTCCCTCAGCTTGATATGCCTTGTACCGGACGGTACTTAGTTGTTTATATATATAGTCGCACCTAATGGGTCAATTTTTTTTAGTTAATTTTTCAGTAAGCTGATCACCCATTTGTTCAAGACGTTGCACGCTTCTTGGGAAAAACTTAATCAAAGTCAATCAAAGTTACCCACAGTTTACTAATTGGGAAGGAATCGGTAAAACGCGATGCAGCGCTGTTCTGATGGTGTTTTTCTCAATTATTGTCCACTGTTCCGGGATCGGAAGTTCCCTGTTCCGGGTTCCGGGCAACGGCAGCGAAGTATTATGTTAGACTAAACCCTAAATCTGTGCCTTTACCTGCATGAACTAGAGCCAACTTTTCATAGTGCCGTGCATGTTCAATCAGTTCAGCGGCTTGAGCCTCCGAAACATCCCGTAATTTTTTGGCAGGTACACCGACTACCAGGGACAGGGGAGGAACGTCTTTACTAACCACAGCTCCAGCGCCCACGATACTACCATGACCGACACGAACCCCATCGATTACCACTGCTCCAATACCAATCAAGCTACCCTGTTCAATATATGCTGAATGAATGACAGCGCGATGACCAACAGTGACATGGTCTTCTAAAACTGTTGGCTTGCCGGGATCTCCGTGTAAAATTGCGCCATCTTGAATATTAGTGCGATCGCCAATCTCGATGCGCTCCACATCACCTCTGACTACAGCACCATACCAAATGCTAACTCCTGCAGCTACGGACACCTGACCCATAACTACAGCATTAGGGGCGACAAAGGCAGCAAGAGAAAGATCTGGGGGAGGCCAAAAAGATGTCAGTATTGGGGTTTGAGGTAAGGGATAATCCACAATTAATCACAATAGGGAGATAATGGTAATTAATACCTTAGGTTTTACATAGGTTTTACAGTGGGGTCACTGAGACCAACACCACTAAATACCCAGTTATAATGATGGAGCCATTAGGTAATAGCATATACCTCTAAGGCACTCCCTAGCATTTAATGATTGATTCTAGCTTGCAGTACCCGATATTCGGTTCAGAAATTAAATGTCCTCACTGCCGTCAGATAATTCCGGCATTGACGTTGACTGACACTTACTTGTGTCCACGTCATGGTGCGTTTGAAGCCAACCCAAAAACTGGGGAACTGATTCATTTACAATCTGGGCGTCACTGGCGTCTATGGCAAGATAAATGGTACCGACAGCACACTCATCCTGATGGAATTCGCTTTGAGATTCACGAAGCCCTAGACAAGCTATACACTGAAGGATATCGGGCAACACGGGTAATTATTGCCAGTCGTTATCGGGATTTAGTGAGTGCCTACCTAGAGCGCAGTACCCCCTGGCGAGGGAACTCAGAGTCAGGCCAACCCAGGTTGTATGGCTTGCCGGTAGAATTTAGCCCAGAACCTGAGGAAGAACCTTGTTGGGAAGTGATCAATTTTGATTTGGAAAAAGAACCTGGAGTACCTGTGCGCTACCCTTATTTCCGATTGTTTTAGTTATTGGTGATTGGTGATTAGTGATTGGTGATTGGTGATTGGTGATTTCACTACACCTGTTGTTGGTTAGAAAGGAAAAAGGGTAAAGGAAAAAGGCCAAAGGACAAAACCCATGCATCATGCTTCGATTCGCACAGCCAATATTCATCGCGCGATCGCATTTTATGAGAAGTTGGGATTCACGGTATCTGAACGCTTCACTACTGGCATGACTCTAGCGTGTTGGATGAAGGGACTGGGTGGACGCTTGGAACTAATCCAAATTCCTGAACCATTACCAGCACCGGATGCCTTTGGGGATGAGCATTATGTGGGGTATTACCACGTGTCTTTTGACCTAACGGATAGGGCTACTGACTTGCCAAGTTGGTTAGAGTCCTTGAAAGAAAGTTTTAAAGAGGCTTCTGAGCAGAACCCAGAGCAGTTTCAGCCCTTGAAGGTTCTGTTGGAACCTACCCAACAGATGATCGGTAATCATGTTTATGAGGTAGCCTTTATCGCTGATACTGATGGTTTACCGTTGGAGTTTTTGTATCTCATAAAAACCTAGACATAGCTAGACATAGGTGTTAGGAAGTCGGGAGCGGTGCGACCCGAAGGTGCGACCCAAGGGCGCGAGCAATCCCTCGCGCCCTTGGAGGCGCGCACCTTGAGCGAATTTAATTACGGGTCAAGCGCACCGAGGGAGTCGGAATGCCCTGAAAAAAAAATTACTGGTCTGTATAGCGGTTTTTCCCCTAATGAGGTAGACAGAATTTTTGCCCTGTTCTCTGTTCCCTGTTCCCTGTTCCCTGTTCCCTGTTCCCTGTTCCCTGTTCCCTGTTCCCTGTTCCCTGTTCCCTGTTCCCTGTTCCCTGTTCCCTGTTCTCTGTTCCCTGTTCCCTGTTCCCCGTTCCCTTTTCCCTGTTCTCTGTTCTTTGTTC
>NZ_JAAHFV010000199.1:0-11771 GCF_010672755.1 Moorena sp. SIO1F2 | reverse complement strand
TGCTGTTTCGCATTGAAAAACAGCTGCTGCATGAAGTGCTTCGAGATTGCTCTTGATTTGCTCTGCATTGGGAGACTTCCCAGACAGATGCAGATCAGTTCTATCAGGAGTTAATCCATTAAGACACTGGCGAATTCGGTGTTGGATAGTACCCCGATAAGAAAGCTGAAATTCAGAGAGGATTTGGAATCCAAATTTTAGTCTGCTGGGTTGCCCGTCTAAAATTTCATCAGGTAGTAGGTTAGCTATCTCTCCAAGAAAATCAGAACCTTTTGCTTCTGTGATTTTTCCTAAATTTGCCTTACCGATTAATACCTCTACTACTAGATTTTTTACCCTATCCAAAGATTTTTTTAACCCAGTATCTAGAGATAGAAAATGTTGTGATAGGTGAGCGCGAATTTCATTGAGGTAATCGCTATAGGCACTTGTGTAAGCCCCTTTACTATCACGCCTACTTTCAATTTCTTCCAAAGATGAGGGAATTTTGGTATCGTTATAGCAATTTTGGATAGCCTCTTCTACAGATTGTTTAAAGTCTCGGTCTTGCTCATTAATTTGGTCACTAAGTTGTTTAAGGACTTTTTCAAGACCACTGGTCAAATCGTTCCAAAGCCCATTAAACAATGGGATAAATTCAACCATCTCTCCTGAAATTTTTCCTTGTCCTAATGCTTGACGGGCTTTATCTAACTCAGCCACCACTGATGTTTGGATTTGCTTGATTCGATCCTGACAAGCAGAGGCATATTGCTGATCTAGGTCAGTAATTGTTTTAGCTAAGTAGTTAAGAATGGGATCTAAAACCTGATCGTTAGCCTCTTGAGCTTCAGCGCAGTTAGCTATTACACAGTCTGCAACATTGATGTGTTTGTTGGTAATGTCGGTTTTCAATTGTTGGCAGAGTTGTAAGTTACTCTCATCACTCAGTTTGTTGAGAACCATAAAAGACCATAGTGGCAGGGGCAGATCATTCAAAGCTCTATAGGCTGTGTCGTACAGTTGCACATCAACGTCCCCCCAAAAGTCCCCTGTACTCTTTGGCATCCGGACAAATAGCACTGCATCAATATCCTCACCAATGGTTTTTACCATCCTCTTTTCATCACCAATTCCTGTATCTCCTAATCCCGGCATATCAACTAAAGCAATCTTTCCAAGATCATCCTTGGGAAACTTGCAGATAATTCTGACCTCTCGAACTGCCAGATAGTTGAAATAAATACGCTCCCCTTGGAGGTTGTCTTGGGCTACATATTCTCGAATCTCTTCTTTCTTGATCTGGCGTGGAGAAGGGGCTTGCAACAGGAGACGATATTTATCTACATTCTCATGATATTGGCGTAGATGTTCATATTTGGCATTAACCTCTGCACCCTTAAGGTCGTTCGGTAGCGAAGGCAAGTCTTTTCTGGCAAAATCATCGATATCAATTGGTTTAGTTCCCAATTTTAACTGCTCATAGTAAGGAGCAATAACCTCATCCATAAAAGTACGGTCTGTATAGAACAAGACCTCACCATATGTTTCAACATTTGGGTTATGGTGAATCTTGCTGCGAACCCCCGTACAGTGTTGACCGCTGCCATCAGGAATTTCTGCTGCAGTCAATCCAGTTAAACTTTGTAATAAACGACTCTTACCCTGTCTTGCTCGTCCAATCACACCGATGTTAAGAGTATCTCGCGAGAAACGAGTTTTGAGTTTAGCCAGTGCTTGTAACTCAGATACAAGATCCTGCTGAATCTTGGAAAAATCGATTTCCTTCAAGCGTCCATTTATGCTTGGTTCATCAACCTTTTCCAGTAGCTGTTGGCGATAATTGTCGAGATAGCTAAGTTTAGAATAAAGAGAGTTTAAATTTACTCCGACCTCTTCAATTCTATTAGCCAAAGGTTGGCGCTTTTCAAGAATATAGGCAATTTTAGCAGTTCTGTCCATAGGTTATATATCCAATTAATTACAGTCCAAGTTTAGCTACCGAGTGTTATCCAGTTACTCTGGGAAATATCACATCAAAATTGCGATCGCTGCACCTAAATTTTGTCAACCAACTTCAGTAGGTTAGTTTATGCAATAACTCATCGCGTTCGTTAAGATACTCTTATATTGCTGTAATGTCGTTAGCAGAGCCTTGTAATGGATCCACTTTAAGAACTGAATCCGGTGGGTAGTGATCGATCCCCACTAGCAAGGCATAAATCCTATTAACCATCGTTTCCTGCGATATTGGCTAAATATTTGTGGGTTTAATTATTACTCTGAGTGATTGGTACTTTTTATGCAGGGAGCGGTTTTTTGTAACATAAATTTACAAAACCTGACGGATAGGATAGCGTTTCCTAGTCTAGTCAGGTACATATAAATTTTCGGCATTGCTAATGGCGTTGCTTACGGCGGTTTGCATAACTATCAGGTACACATTGTTTCTCCACTTCCGACTTCCGACTTCCCATATCCGCTGCTCCCTGCTCCCTGCTCCCTGCTCCCTGCTCCCTGCTCCCTGCTCCCTAAAAGCCAGAACTTTGTACCTCATGATTATGATAATTGCTATAAATGCTTTATCCTCTATTTCGTTAAACCATGTTCCAAAGCATAGCGAACTAACTCGGTACGACTATTGGTTCCCGTTTTGCTAAACAAACGACTAACGTACTTCTCAACATTACGAACACTAGTCTCTAAACGTCGGGCAATTTCTTTATTCATTAGCCCTTGGGCAACCAAATCTAAGACACTCTGCTCTCTAGCTGTAAAATCAATGCGCAAGGGTGGAGGAGTTTGGACAATCCCATGCTTCTGGTCTAACATTGCGCGAATTTCAGCCACTTGCTTGGCTATCTTTTCAAGCTCTGTACTCCCTACACTATCTTCCGAGTTAGCAGCGCGACGCTCCAAGAGGTTTTGAACAATAGCGACTAATTCATCTGGATCAAAGGGCTTCGGTAGGTACGCATCACAACCGGCCTGATAACCCTGAATTCGATCTGAGGTCATGCCACGGGCGGTCAGAAACACCACTGGCAGTGCTTTAAAACGGGGGTCATCTCGAAGCTGCTGTAGGAATTGATACCCATCCACTTTAGGCATCATGATGTCAGAAATTACTAGTTCGGGTGTGCTCTGCTGTAACATCTGCCAAGCATCATTAGCATTGCTGGCAACATCTACGGTAAAACCAAATTCTGCCAAATACTCTTTCACTGCTTCCCTTACTCCTGGTTCGTCGTCTACCAATAAGAGTTTTGCTGACATCGCTAATTCCTTAACCCCTACTAGCCTTAGTGTAGCGCAATTTAGACTGAGATCTTGCACCATTGTCATTAATCGTAGGGTGGGCAGTGCCTACCAACGGGCTTTGCAAGCTTCATTATCTGTCTGGTGCACTGCCCACCCTACATGAACCTAATAAGTGATTTGTGATTAATCGGGAATCGGGAATCGGGAATCGGGAATCGGGATGCAGCTATCAGCTTCCATGGGAAAACCACTCTATCTGATCGGCTTTGTCTGGCAGCCGGGCTTCCTGTTGTCCCTTTGCCCTTGCCCAAGTTCCAAATAGACCAATGGGTGTGCTGATTAGCTCAATCGGATCGGTTTTGCCTGCGATCGCATTAATACTATTGCGCGGTAGTTCTTTCAGCAACCAACGACTGATCCGATACAGATATTCCCTTGGTGGAATATCCCGCATCAAGGGCACACCATGGAGCTGATGTAAGTAACGGTTAGAGCGACCATAGCGATGCCATTGACTGTGATACTCCCGAAAGGTGGAACGGTGTCGGTGCTCAACTATGGCAGTTGGGGCAAGGTGTAATTGCCACTTGCTTTGCTTTTGAATACGCCAGCAGATATCAGCATCACCACCAGTGGTCAGGTAAGGACGGAACAATCCCACTTCCTCTAATGCTTGCCGTCGGATTGCTAGGTTAGCGGTTTGACCGTAGGGACAATAGGAATGGTTTAAGGTATGTTCCTGAGATAGAACATTATGGTACTCAGCGTGTTTTTCTAGCCAGGTTTTACCGGGCAACCCGATGATTTGACCAGCAACAATACCAATACTGAGATTGGCAAAGGGTGAGACCAGGTCTGCTAACCAATGGGGTTTGGGACGACAGTCTGCATCAGTAAAGGCAATTATTTCCCCCTTAGCAGCTCGAATTCCTTTGTTACGCGCTGCATAGGAGCTTTGAATCTGGTCTTCTAGGATGTAGTGGAAGGTTATGCCCTCAGATGCTCCCTCAGTAACAGCAGTTTGGATGAGTGAGGCAGTGCGATCGCTGCTATTATTATCCACTAACAGATACTCTACTTGGTCAGTGGGATAGGTCTGTGCCTGTAAACAACGGACTAACTCTAGTAAATCTGCTTCACCGTTGTAGATTGGTACAACTACTGAAACCTTGGGCAAACATTTGTCATTTGTCATCGGGTAATGGCTAATGGCAGAAGTGTTGAACAGGGAATCGGGAATCGGGAATCGGGAATCGGGAATCGGGAATTGGGAATCGGGAATCGGGAATCGGGAATCGGGATAGAGGTATCAGCTATCAGTTATCAGCTATCAGCTTTTGAATAAAACAGGTAAGCATTGGTTTAATCTGAGTGAAGTCACAGGCTTGAAGCCTGTGCCACAAAGCTGTTCGCTTAGGGTGGCCTTTGGCCAAGGCTGACCGCTGACCGCTGACCGCTGACCGCTGACCGCTGACCGCTGACCGCTGACCGCTGACCGCTGACCGCTGACCGCTGACCGCTGACCGCTTGCATTATCTATCAATGTTGAGCATAATCAACTGGCGTTGGAGTAGCGATCGCACTCCATCTAAATCGAAGTTAACATGCTTGATAATTTCTGCTACAGTTTGGGATTGGGATGAGTTGTCGGCTGAGTTACCATTCTGGTCACAGGCTTCGAGAAACGTAAATTCCTCATCTGATAGCTTAACCAGCTGGTAATCATAGTCAAATAGGGACTTACTTGGCCAACCGGTCATACAAGGGTGCCGTTCTGGAATTGCTGCTAACAGGTCGTTATCCTCTGACCAATCTACCCGCTCTAAGGGAGGACGGGTCAGGAAAAACTCATAATGAGTCAGTTCGGGATCTAATAATTCAATTAACCGATATAGCTCCCGTTCACTGAGACCTTCTGAGCGTGCCATTAACTCTGGATTTTTGCCAAATAAGCGCTCTTTCTGCCAGTAGCGGGGATTAGAAAACCCAAGAAACTCTAAGCCAGCGGCATCGATTAGTTCAAATAGGGTTTCAATGTTATAGTCAATCTCTTGGGGATGAACGTACATATCCGCGAAGCATTCATCCTGATGGTTTTCCAAAGCCCAGCGTTCCCGGTCTCGCTTGACAATTCGGTTTTTTTCTGGTAGTGCTTCAAATAATTGACGACCTACCTTCACCCCATCCTGGTAGTCTCCCTGGTTTTGACCCTGCAAAAGTGCGATCGCTTGCTGCATCAACTGGATTTCCCAGCGTCCTAATTCAGCATAGACAAAGATATGAAATAAGCCCCCTGGTGCTAGTTTCTTAGCTATAGATTGAATCCCACGGATCGGGTCTGGCAAGTGATGTAACACTCCCACACAGTTAATGAGATCGAACTGACCCTCGATTTGGTCAACATCGTACAAGCTCAAGTGATGAAACTCGACCCGATCAGCACCAGAGCGGCGACAGCGTTCCTGGGCTACCTTCAAGGCTCCAGCACTAAGATCAATCCCCACTACTGAGGCTTGGGGATTGAGGTGAACTAGATACTCTGTGCCTACCCCTGTTCCACAACCAGCATCTAGAATCCGAATCTCCTCTCTTTGGGGTGTTTGCCCAGTACAAAAACTATAAGCAGCTCGCCAATTCCAGCGCCAGTTGTATCCAGGAGGTGGCTCATCGAGTAAGGGTTCTGGGGGAAAAGGGTAGGTATCGTAGAGGCGCTCAACGGCAGCAGCGGTTTCTTGAGAGGTTTTCATCACAAAACTTTACAAAAGTTAATTATTAGGAGAAATTTTTTACGAAAATAAAGTATAATTTCGAGGGTTTACTGGGATCAATGGCCATCAATCCTGAACTGGATCCCCTAAATTCTATACAATTCTTAATAAATAAACCGTAGAGATCAGAAAAGTTTTAATCTAAAAGCTAGTCGAGTTTAGCAGTCAGCACCCCGCTCTGAAAAGACGGGGCTTTGTGCGAAGCACACGCTTACACGAACGAGCCTCTTTATTTAGATAGCTGACCAGCCTAAGTCTTACGAGGACTACGTTATCGATAAGAGTTAAAGTTCCTACCTTGGGATGCGTGCCAGTCTCAAGCTCTAGAACCGGATGGTTAAACAGTTGTACGAGGGGTAAGACAGTGCCATCTGGAGAGTACCGATCGATAACATTGGCGAGGCAAACTTAACCCCAGAAATGGGAGTTTTGAGGGATTAAAAAATCCCTCACCCTGAAAAGGGTGGTTTGACGACGGTTAAAACCGCTCGTGTCGTTTTTCCTCCCCGGTCATTAGACGTGGGGCTTGTTCTACTCCCGTCTTTCTTCGTGAGATTGGATAGGACTAACATCAAATGCCTACCCACCAAATGGGTGTCTAAAACGTGTTTATTAACTGCGGCATAAGTCCGCAATGACAGCATAAAAATTTAGGAGCTTTAACAAACCAATGAGTGTCAAGGCAAGTGGTGGAAGCTCAGTTGCCCCTGTGCAACTCTATCAAACTGTCCCATCTGCAACCATTATCCAAGCAGAACAGCAAGACCGCTTCTTAGGAAATGGAGAGATCAACGAGCTACTGGATTACTTCCGTTCTGGAGAAAAGCGTTTAGCAATTGCTGATCTGATCACCAAAAACTCAGACCTAATCGTATCCAAGGCGGCTAACCGGATTTTTGTGGGTGGTTCCCCAATGGCTTTCCTGGAAAAGCCTAAGGAAGAACCTGCCCTAGTAGGGGCTGGGGCTGCAGGGGTTCCCGACACCAAAACCTTGGGAACTAGTACCTTTGTCGAGAGTGGAGGTGGATTATTTTCGGGCTTCCGCGCTCTGTTTAGTTCTCCAACTGGACCAACCCCAGCAGGTTTCCGTCCCATCGACATCAACCGCTATGGCCCGAGGAATATGCAAAAGTCCTTGCGGGACCTATCTTGGATGTTGCGCTATATCACTTACGCCATTGTTGCTGGTGATCCCAACATCCTAGTGGTTAATGTTCGAGGTTTGCGGGAAGTCATTGAAAATGCTTGTTCAGCTGATGCCACAATCGTGGCAATCCAGGGAATGCGGGCGGCTTCACTAGATTATTTCAAAGGTGATCAGTCGGCACAGGAGATTGTTGCCCAGTACTTTGACATTACCCTGAACGAATTTAAAGCTGCTACACCCTCCGATAAACTGCGGCAACGCCCTTCGATAGACCAACAAGGGCTGCAATTGCCCCAAAGTTACTTTAATGCAGCCGAGCGGCGTCCTAAGTTTGTGATGAAGCCCGGTCTGTCATCCTCAGAAAAAACTGAGGTAGTTAAAGCTGCCTACCGGCAAATCTTTGAGCGTGACATTACCCGCGCCTACGGTTTGTCAATTTCTTATCTAGAATCTCTGGTTAAAAACGGGAACATTTCCATGAAGGAGTTTGTTCGCCGTTTGGGCAAATCTGAACTATACCGGAAGCAATTCTTTGAACCTTTTATCAATAGTCGGGCCTTAGAACTAGCTTTCCGCCATTTCCTAGGTAGGGGTCCATCTTCAAGGGAAGAAGTCCAAAGCTACTTCTCCATTGTTTCCGATGGTGGTCTACCCGCTCTAGTAGATGCCCTGGTGGATTCTCAGGAATACTCCGATTACTTTGCCGAAGAAACGGTTCCCTATCTGAGGGGTTATGGTCAAGAGGCTCAAGAATGCCGTAACTGGGGCATGCAGCAAGATTTGTTGCGCTATAGTGCTCCCTTCCGTAAGGATGCCCAGTTTCTCAATACCTTTGCCAAGTACGAGCAACCCCTGCCTGACCAACATGTTTATGGTTCTGGTAATGACTCGTTGGAAATTCAGTTTGGGGCAATTTTCCCGAAAGAAACCCGGAATCCTACTACCACCCCCGCTCTCTTTGGCAAAGATACTAAACGTCTGCTGATCCACCAAGGCCCAGCCATCAATAACCAAAATAGTAATCCAGGGGCAAGGGGTGTATTCCCCGGTTCCCTTGGCTCTAAGGTGATCCGCCTTGATCAGATTCCTAGTACACAAGACACTAGTATCAAATTTGCTGAAAGCTCTACTCAAAGGGTAATTCGTGCCTGTTACCTGCGAGTGTTTGGGTTTATGCCCTATGAAGGAGAACGGCTCAGTGCAGCGGAAACTCGGCTGGAAAACGGTGAAATTACCGTCCGCGAGTTTATCCTAATGCTGGCGAAGTCTGATGGTTTCCGCAAACGCTACTGGACACCATTGTATGTGGTCAAGGCAATTGAATATATCCACCGACGTTTGCTCGGTCGTCCTAGCTATGGGCGCTCCGAGATGAACAGTTACTATGAAGTTGCCTATAAAAAAGGTTTCTACGGTGTAGTAGAGGCAATTGTCAACAGCAAAGAGTACTCTGAGGCATTTGGGGAAGATACGGTTCCCTATGAGCGCTATGTGACGGCTGCTGGTTTAAAAATGCGCACCGGAGTGTCTGGTAGCGTGACATCAGCAATGGCAATCATGGGTGAGGAGAAAGTACCTCGCTTTGTTGAGCTGGGTATGGGCAAAGACATGCTCACCGAACCGGAAGTTGAATTCCGGATTAATCAGGGGGTCAGTGTACAGCGTGAACAAACCAAGATCTTTAAGCTGATTGACCTGAATGATAAGCCAGCCTTGAAAGTCCTGATTGGAGCAGCTTATCGGCAAATATTTGAGCGGGATCTTGAACCCTATGTGATCAAAGCAGCATTCACCTCCCTGGAAAGCCGACTGAGCAATGGCGAAATTAATCTCAAGGAGTTTATTGAAGGCTTAGGTTGTTCTGATCTCTACATCAAAGAGTTCTACACCCCCTACCCCAACACCAAGGTGATTGAGCTGGGTACCAAGCACTTCCTAGGACGTGCCCCCTTAAATCAGAAGGAAATCCAGACCTACAACGCAATTCTAGCCTCTGAAGGGATTCGGAGCTTTATTGGCGCAATGGTCAATGGCATGGAATATGCTCAGGCATTTGGAGAAGATACCGTCCCTTACCGTCGCTTCCCCACCTTACCAGCTGCTAATTTCCCCAACACCGAGAAGCTGTATAATCAGCAGACCAAGCAGAATAGTGATGTGGTGGTACCAAGCTTTGATCCAGTCGAGCCTCGCATGGATTCGTCTAAGCTACCTTTGACCGGAAAAGCGATCGCAGATATGGCTGCCCAAAAGTGGGAGATGGCTACCAACCCCTCCGAGCTGGCCAAGGTAGGTCGTTCCTCTAATCGGAACCAACCAACCTTGAATCCTAAATCTGCTAAGCCAACACGGATTTTCCGCATCACCCCAAACATTTCTCAGGTCGAAAGCGCAGTGGTGATTGATTCCATTTATGACCAGGTCCTGGATTTATTCGGTGAACCAGTACCACCAAAATACCGGCAACAGCATCTAGACAGTCAACTGCGCAATGGGGAAATTTCCGTGCGGCAGTTTGTTAAAGCCTTGGCGAGTAGTAACACCTATAGTCAGCGGTTTTACCAGGCTTATCCCCCTGCGAAAGTAGTTGAGTTATTGTTCCGGCACTTACTCGGACGTACCCCTAACACTCACGGTGAGGTTCAAACCTACCAGCAGCTGTTGGCGGGACAGGGTCTAGAAGCTGCAGTAACCGCTATGGTTGATAGTTCAGAATACTCCCGCTTCTTTGGTGAAGACTTAGTCCCCTATCAGCGGGTTAGTTAGCAAAAAGTCTGAATTATGAAGGTTGGAGGTTGGAGTTTTGGAGGTTAAAGGTTGAAGGTTAAAGGTTGAAGGTTAAAGGTTGAAGGTTGAAGGTTAAAAATTAAAGGTTGAAGGTTGAAAATTAAAGGTTTGGAGGTTTGGAGGTTTAAAGGCTGTCGGTAGGTTGGACTAGCCTTAAAGGTTCAACTTTCAACCCCCAAACCTGATCAAGCCGGAATAGCAACCCCAAACTAAAATTACTTTGCCATCACTGAGGTACAGTCAATTTTCGCAACCCCTACTCCCTACTCCCTACTCCCTACTCCCTACTCCCTTAACTAAGGCCACTAACCTGTAACTCACCCTTCATACTTCATACTTCATACTTCATACTTGATTAGGGAAAATGTTACGATGTGTTGCGAAACTGGGAAAAATGTCAACAATCTGTAGCAAAATATTCCCGGAAGCTAGGTTTATGATTAACCAGCTTTGATTTAGGCTTTGATTGAGGCCTTTAATTTAGGCAGGGTTAGCTAAACCAAGTTTTGCTGGGACGTGCGTCGGCTGAAGTTCCGACGGCGTATCGAGAACGGCGATTTACCCGGCACATTGCGAGTAACTGCAATGGGACAGAAGCTCTAATTACACCGCAAGGTTAGTTAGAGAGCGTTCATTTTTGGAAATGCCGGTTTACACAAACCTGGTGATATTTTTTTCTGGAGGAATCCATCTATGAGTATTGTCACGAAATCCATCGTGAATGCAGATGCTGAGGCTCGCTATCTGAGCCCTAGTGAATTAGACGGTATCAAAAGCTTTGTTACTTCTGGTGAGCAGCGCTTACGTATCGCTCAAACCTTAACAGGCTCCCGTGAGACAATTGTTAAGCAAGCTGGAGACCAACTATTCCAAAAGCGTCCAGATGTTGTCTCTCCTGGTGGTAACGCCTACGGTCCGGAAATGACCGCTACTTGCCTGCGGGACATGGATTACTACCTACGCTTGATTACCTACGGTATTGTGGCTGGTGATACCACACCAATTGAGGAAATTGGTCTAGTAGGTGCTAAGGAAATGTACAAGTCTTTAGGTACCTCCATTGATGCTGTTGCCGAAAGCGTCCGTTGCATGAAGGGTATCGCTACTGGCATGATGTCTGGAGACGATGCTGCTGAAGCTGGCTCTTACTTCGACTATGTGATTGGTGGATTGTTGTAGGGCAATAAATACCCCTTGGCCTAGTGTTCTGAGGCAAGTCTGTCTGTAGAACCGATAATCACAACTTGAGTTAAATAAGGAAATAGAATCATGCAAGACGCAATTACTGCTGTTATCAACTCTGCGGACGTCCAAGGTAAATATCTAGACGACTCCGCTATGGAAAAGCTCAAGGGCTATTTCCAAACTGGTGAGCTGCGGGTACGTGCAGCAACTGCCATTAGTGCTAATGCTGCTACCATCGTTAAGGAAGCAGTTGCTAAAACCCTGTTGTATTCCGACAGCACTCGTCCTGGTGGCAATATGTACACCACTCGCCGCTACGCAGCTTGTATCCGTGACATGGATTACTTCTTGCGTTATGCTACCTATGCCATGTTAGCCGGTGACCCATCTATCCTTGATGAGCGCGTACTCAATGGCTTGAAGGAAACCTACAACTCCCTTGGTGTTCCCATTGGCAATACCACCAATTCCATCCAAGGCATGAAGGAAGTTACCGCTAGCTTAGTTGGTCCTGATGCTGGTAAGGAAATGGGTGTATACTTTGACTACATCTGCTCTGGCTTAAGCTAAGTTAGCTAGTGTTGATGGAATTCGCCAGCCTGTAGTTGTCTGTGTAATTAAGGTCTGGGAAGTTGATTGTGAGA